>CAZHIK010001253.1:0-2741 GCA_964532635.1 uncultured Enterobacterales bacterium | reverse complement strand
GGACGTCCAGCCGACAGCCAGCGGACTGACCCCCATTCCCGCCGACTGTATCTCTCGTGGTGAACGCAGTTGCCGTCAGCGTTTTCGGACGGCGCTCCCCACCACGAGACCAGCTCTTGGCCGACCAGGAACGAGCCCCCATCACCACCACGAGCCCACGGCAGCGGGCGACAGCCGCTCGCCCCGTGTCGGCGGAGGACAGCACCTCCGACTTCGTGGAAGAGGTGCGCGCGGCCTTCCAGCCCATGTCGTCCGAGCCGCTGTCCCGTGAGGACGCCGCCGAGATCATCGACAACCTCGGCAGGTTCGGCGCCATCCTTCAGCGGTGGGCCATCCGACGTGCTGCTCGGGCGGAAGCCAGGGGCCGTGGGGCGGACCTGCACCTGCCGGACGTCTCCGTGGAGGTGCCCCGTGGGTAGACGCTCTCGTGTCCGCATCGGCCTGGTCGAGATCCTCGACCTGGTGACTCCGCTCCGTGACTGCAACGAGTGCGAGCTGGCCGAGGCCCTCACCGACGAGGCCTGCGAGTTCTACGCCCTCATCGGCGTCCAGCAGGACTCGCCCGCCGGGGTCGTGTGTGTCCCCGACACCGACCGGTTCGTGGCTCTCCTGCTTCGTGGCGCGGATGCGCTTCGGCACGACGGGGAGGTGCTCATGAACGCCGAGCTGGCGGCGGTGGGTGCCCACTGCGCCCGCATGGCCTCCGCTCTCGGTGTGGCCTCCGTCGTGGGGCTCGGCCACGGGGTGCGGGTCGAGCCGGGCCTCGACGGCATCCCCGTGCTCGTCGTGGGGGGCCGCCGTGGCTGAGCGCCTCTGGTCCATCACGGTGTTCCCCGCACCCGGGATCAGGCCGGGCGGGCCTGGCCCGGACCACGCCGACGGCGTGCTCTGGACCCGCGTCGGCGAGCTGGTCGAGCTCGACCTGCAGGAACTGGACTCCTTCCTCACCACGCCCGTGCCCGCGCCCGGCAAGTACGCCAGCCCCTACTACGTGGGCGGCGCGCTCGAGGGTGGGCGCAGGGCGCTCGCCGCCGTTGAGCGAATGTCCCTGCTCTCCCTGGACATCGAGGGCGGCCCCACCATCCAGGACGCCCACGAGGCCTTCCTGCCCTTCCACCACGCCGTCTACACCTCGTGGCGCCATACTCCCGCGGCGCACCGCTTTCGCTTGGTGCTGCCGCTGTCCCAGGACGTGTCGAGCGAGGCCTACCGTGTGCTCTGGGCCTGGGCGGCGGCCAGGATGGGCCGTGGCGTTGACCCCCAGGCCAAGGACCCATCGCGGGCCCTGTTCCTGCCCGCCGTCAAGCCCGATGGCTCCCGTGCGGAAGCCTGGGCGTGGGCTGACGCGCCCCTGCTCGATCCCGCACCCATCCTCGAGGCGCACCAGCAGCGCGAGGCGGCTCGCAAGGCCACGCGACCGCCCCCTCGTCGTGTCTACGTCCCCGAGGATCGCGCGCGTCGCCTGGCGCGGCACCGGCTCCGCACCGACCGCGGAACCCGCGAGAGGGCCGCGGACTGGCTGGACGCGAGCATCCGTGGTGGGAGGGCCGAGCGCATCGCTTGCCCGTCCTGCGGACGCCCCTCCGTCTGGTTCTACCTGGAGCCCGGGGCCAAGAGCACCGCCTCCTGCAACCACCTGCACTCCTGCGGCTGGTGGGGCCACCTCGACGAGCTGCTGGAGCAGCGGGGAGGTCCCGATGGCCGGTGACTGGCAGAGCGAGGTCTGCGGCCTCGAGAACGCCGCCGAAGCGGACCCCGGGCCTGGCCTGGAGGCGTTGCGCGCTCTGGTGGCCACCGTGGTCGAGGGCGACGACAAGGACGCCGCGGTGGAAGCCATCGCCTCGCTGCTCGAGGACGAGGACGCCATGGCCGCCGTCGTGCTCGCGCGTCGCGTCGAAGGCGCCGCGGTCGAAGCCCTGCTCACGCGCATGGGCAGCAAGCGGGGCTTCGGGGTCCACGTCGGACGGCTCCGCAAGACGCTCGACGACCGCATCAAGGAGCAGAAGGCCGAGGAACGCCAGGCCGCCCTTCGCGTGGTCGAGCCCGACGAACAGGCCCCGTCGCTGGACGTGCTGCTCGCTGGCTGGGTGGGAGCGGACAACCTGCCGTCCGGCCTGCGAACTCCGCCCGGCTGGGCGGTCACGCCCGGCGGCGTGTTCAACGTCTACGTCGACCGCTCCAGCGGCGAGGTGGTCCGCACCCGCGTGAGCGCGCAGATCATCCTGGTCACGGGTCGGCTCAAGGACGTCCACGACGGGACCACCTCGCACCGGGTGGAGTGGGGCCGTGCCGCCCGCGTGGGGCACCGCGTCGTCCACCGGGGCCAGGTGATGGACTCCCGCCAGATCGTCGCCCTCGCGGACCACGACGCCCCGGTCAGCTCGACCAACGCGCGGGAGCTCGTCGCCTTCCTGGCCGACTTCGAGGCCTTCAACCTCGACACCATCCCCGAGGCCAGGGTCTCGGGGGTCATGGGCTGGCAGCGCGAGGGGGATGGGCTGTCCTTCCTCTGGGGGCGGCGGCGCATCGCCAAGGACAGCCCGCCCGCCCTCGGCTCGTCGTTGGAGGACGTGCCTCCCTGCCAGTGGGACGCGGGCCAGCTGCACCTGCTGGTCGAGGCCGGGGCAGCGGAGATGGCCGATGGCTTCCGCGCCGGGGGCACCTGGGAGGGCTGGATGCAGGCGGTGACCGAGGCCGTGCCGTACCCCGCCGTGTTTCTCGCGCTCTACGCGGCGCTGGTG
>CAZHIK010001252.1:0-2742 GCA_964532635.1 uncultured Enterobacterales bacterium | reverse complement strand
GGCAGCCGCATCACCGACACGCAGGCCGGCTTCCGCCTGGTACGGCGCTCCGCCCTCGATCTCGAGTCGCTCCACGCCGTGCGCTACGAGATCGAGACCGAGCTGTGCCTCCACGTGCTCAAGCGGGGCGGCTGGGTCATCGAAGTGCCCGTCACCCGGGCAGCCAGGGGGGGAGGTGCCTCTGGCTTCGAGACCGCCCGAGACGGTCTGCGCATCATGCGCCGCATGTTGAAGGGCCGCTTCCTGGAGCGATGAGACCCTCTTCACTCGCCCGCCTGCTGGGGGCCTTCGGGCCGGCCTGGCTGCGGCGTCCCTCGACGCCCCGCAGGGCCGTTGTGGCCCTCACCCGGCGCTGCAACTGTCGCTGCACCCAGTGCTCGAGCTGGGCCATGGAGCCTGGGGACGAGCTGGCTCCCGCCGAGCTGGGTCGGCTCTTCGCCGCGATGCCCGAGCTGGTCTGGCTGGACCTCACCGGGGGCGAGCCCTGCCTGCGGGCCGACCTGCTGGACTGCATCGACGCCGTGCTCGACAACTCGCCACGGCTGGCGGTGCTGCACTTCCCCACCAACGGCTGGTTCCCAGAGCGCGCCGCCGCTGTCGCCCGCCGCGTGCGGGAGCGTCGCCCCGAGGTGGAGCTGCTCATCACCGTGAGCTTCGACGGCCCCCCTGGGCTGCACGATCGGCTGCGCGGTCGTCCGGGTTCCTGGGACAAGGCGGTCCAGACCTGGCGTGCGCTGCGGGGGGTCCGGGGTGTGGACGTGTTCGTGGGCACGACCATAGGGCCCGACAACCGCGCCGCCCTCGATGAGCTGGAGCTGGCGCTGCGTCGCGATCTTTTGGGCTTCGAGGACCGCCACTGGCACTGGAACCTCTACCAGGTCAGCGCGCTGTTCTTCGGCAACGCCCCTCTCGAGGGCTCGGACCGGCGTGAGGACCTGCGGCTGGTGGCGCGCCACCTTCGCCGCCGCTGGCCGCCCCGCTCCCCTGTGGATCTGATGGAGCTCGGCTTCCTGGTCAACCTGCGGGCCTGGCTCGGAGGAGAGCCCCTGGGCATGGCCTGCCAGGCCCTGCACACCGCCTGCTTCGTCAGTGCCGAAGGTACCCTCTACCCCTGCCACGTCTGGGATCGGCCCGTCGCCGAGCTGCGTGCGGAGGGGTTCGATCTGCGGGGCGTCTGGCGTTCGACACCGGCCCTCGAGGGCCGGCGCGGTGCGGTGCGACTGGACTGTGGGGGCTGCTTCACCCCCTGCGAGGCCTACCCCACCCTGGCGGGTTCCCCGGGCCGGGCGGTGGCCCTGACCATGCGGCGGGGGCTGCAGGCGCTGCGCCGTCGAGCGACGACCTAGCCTTCACGGCGTCGACCCCGGCGGAACCTGGGGGTGGATCTCCACGGCTGCCTCGGGGTTGTGATCCAGGTAGACGCAGTAGGACCAGCGCTCGAAGCGCTTCTGGGCGCCCAGCTGCTGGGCCAGCATCAGGGCCTGGGGTTCGAAGCGGTGGGCGAAGGCGCAGTCGAGCACCACGAAGCGCCGCCGCGCGTCGATGCCCGGCGCGCTGACCGCCATGCCACCGAAGGGCTTGGGATAGGCCTGCACGGGGACCACGGTGGTGTACGCGTTCAGCGCCTGGCGATGGGTGGTGGCGTCGAGCACCACGTCACCGGCCTGCAGCGCGTCCCGCAGACGCACCGCGGTGGTGGTGGGCTCGGGGGTGCCGAGGAAAGCGTAGTGGTGGGCCCACATCGTTGCCTGGGCGGCCCGGCCGCCGATGGGCGAGGGGCTCCAGAGCAACGCGAGCGCGAGGAGTGGCAGTACCCACAGGGGCTCGGGGTTGAGGGGCCCCAGCCGCTCGGGGAGCGCTCGGGCGAGCGCCCAGGCGGCCAGCATCAACAGCCCGGGGGTGAGCACGAGCAGGTGGGTCACGTAGTAGATGCGCAGGGGCGCGCCGGGGGCGCCGAGCCACTGGCCGATCACGAAGGCCAGCAGCATCAGCGCAGCGGCGAGAGCCCGCCAGCGGGGCCGGCGCCACAGCACAGCCAGGCAGCCCAGCGGCGACAGCAGCAGGGTCAGCAGGCTGCCAACGCCCAGGGCGTCGCGCAGCAGCGCGGGGCTGAGGGCCAGGCGTTCTGAGAGGGGCGGGTAGCCGGACGGGGTGTGGAGCATCACCCGCAGGGTGTCGGGCAGGCCCGCCAGGGCGCCGGGCCTGCCGTAGCGCCAGCTGCCCGGATGGCCGTGGTCCGGCAGGCCCCAGTGGCTGTTGTCCAGCTCCAGGCCCAGCTGGCTCGCCCAGGTCAGCTTGACGCTCACCACGCCCGACTCCAGGGAGTTGTGGTCGATGCCCGCAAGGTCGTACAGCCACCAGCCGATGGCGATGGGGGCCGCCAGCGCGACGGCCGAGATCGCGGCCCTGGCTGGCTTCTTCCAGGGCAGAGACGCCACCAGGAACGGCAGGAACATCAGCGCGGTGACCAGCCCCTTTGGCGATGCTGCCAGCGCCCCGGTGAGCGCCAGGCCGGCCAGCAGGAAGGCGAGGGGCAGCGGACGCCGCAGGCACAGCAGCCCCGCGGCCAGGCACAGCACGGCCAGCAGGTGGTTGACGGAGTAGTCGCTGATGTGGCCCAGGCGCTGCACGGCGCCGGGCAGGTGGACCACCACCAGCCCGGCCGCCAGGGCCAGGGGACGGGGACCCAGCTGCCGGACGACGGCGAAGACCGCTGCGGCCAGCAGGCCCGAGCTGATCAGG
>CAZHIK010001251.1:0-2745 GCA_964532635.1 uncultured Enterobacterales bacterium | reverse complement strand
CTCGGAGGCCGGTGGTGCGGGGCCTGCGGCTACGGGGCCGGCGGCGACCGGGCCTGCGGCCACGGGACCGGCAGCCACCGGGCCCTGCGCAGCGGGCGCGGGCTGTGGCCGAGATGGTACGGGCTGGGGCCGCGCCGGCTGGGGACGTGGTGGAGCGGGCTGTGGAGCGGGCTGTGGACGCGGTGGAGCGGGCTGTGGCGTGGGCTGTGGACGCGGTGGAGCGGGCTGGGGTGCCGGCTGGGGCCGCGCCGGCAGGGGACGGGGCGCAGGGGCGGGGGCGGGGGCAGCCTCGGCTGCGTACGCCGCGTCTTCTTCGGCCAGCATCGCCGCGATCTTGTCCTTGGTCCAGAACGCGGTGGCTTCGCCCTTGGCGGCGGGCGCGGTGCGCGTCTGAGCCTTGAACATGCCCGTCTGCAAGGGGCCCTGAGTGGTGGTGGGGCCGTCGAGCTGCTCGTCGGGCATGGGCTCGGGCGTGGCGCGGGGGGCGGGCTCGTCGCCGCTGATGCTGGGGATGGTGCGGGCCGCCCAGCCGGCCAGGCCCGGCTCCGGGCACTGCTCGGAGACGTGGGCCAACACGTTGGCCACATCCAGGGCTTCTGGCCGCTCGGAGGGATCGAAGGCCATGCAGAGGGCCAGGAACTGCTGCACGTCCTGGACCCAGCGCTTGCCTGCGACGTCTCCGAAGTCCATGGCCAGGATCTTCTCGACCACCATGTCGTCGTGGTCGTCCGGGTCGCGGGGCAAGGCACCAAAGGGCTCGTCGGCCAGGATGGCATGGACCGCCACACCCAGGGCGTAGACGTCGGTCTCCGGCCCCAAGGGCATGTGCTCGGGGGCACGGCAGGTCTGCCGCTGGGGCCCCCAGCCGTCGATGGAGACTGCACCGGCCACATCGATCCTGATCAGGCCAGGCTTGATGTCACCGTGGACCATCTCGTCCTGGACCGCGATGGAGAGGAGGTCGGCCAGCGCCGCACCGAGCTCCAAGGCTGCCTTGATGGGTGGCTTGCCGCGGTTGAGCAGAGTGGCCAGATCGACGCCTGCTGCCTCGCCTTCGTCGGAGAGGATGCAGCCTTCGGGACCGTGTTCACGCGTGTAGTGGAAGAGCACTTCTACACCCCTGGAGAGACTCCAGGCGTATCACGTTCCCGGGCCTCGCTCCCCTAGGGAACCCGGGTCGCCAGGATGCACTCAGCGGCACCCGCGACGTCGACGACGGTCTGCTCGCGTGTGCTCATGTCGCGCAGGGCCACCTTCCCCGCGGTGCGCTCGTCCTCGCCCACCAGTACGAGCCAGGGCACTCCCGAGCGCCCGGCAAGGCGCATGATCTTCTTGAAGCGCAGGGCTTCCGGAGCCACCTGCACCGCAACACCCGCGGCGCGCAGGGCGGCCGCAGCCTCGAGGGCGGCGGGTAGCTCGTCGGGGCCCAGGGCCACCACCAGGGCCTGCACCGTGGAGGAAAGATCCGGGAACATGCCCAGCTCGTCCATCACCACCAGGATGCGCTCGATGCCCAGGCTGACGCCCACGGCGGGGAGCTGGCGCCCGGAGAACATGCCCACCAAGCCGTCGTAGCGTCCACCACCGGAGATGGAGCCGATGTCGGGCTCGAGGACAACCGTCTCGAAGACCGCACCGGTGTAGTAGTCCAAGCCACGGGCCAGGGTGGGATCGAAGCGCAGGTGCGTGGCCGGCACCCCGAGCCTCGAGGCGTGGTCGAGTACCAGCCGCAGGTTGGCCGCTGCGGCCTGTCCCCCATCGGACAGCTCCGCGGCGATGGCGTCGAGGGCCGAGTCGGGATGGTCATCAGCGAGGGCCAGCAGGCGCCACAGTTCGGCGGCCGCCTCCGGGCCCACACCGCGCCCAGCGAGCTCGGCGTCCACGCCCGCCCGGCCGATCTTGTCGAGCTTGTCCAGGGCCACCAACACCCCGCCCTCGAGGTCGGAGGCGCCCATGCGCTCCACCATCGCCCGCAGGATCTCGCGGTGGTTCACCCGAATCCGGAAGCCCGAGAAGCCCAGGGCCACCAACGCGTCGTACACCACCGCGAGGCACTCGGCGTCGGCCACGGGGGACGCGGAGCCCACCGTGTCGATGTCGCACTGCATGAACTCGCGGAAGCGCCCTCGCTGGGGACGGTCCGCCCGCCAGACCGGCTGGATCTGATAGCGCCGGAAGGGCGAGGGCAGGCCCTGGTTGCAAGCCATCACCCGAGCCAGGGGGACGGTGAGGTCGTAGCGGAGGCCCATGTCAGCCTCGCCCCGCGCGCCGCCTTCGCCACGCTTGAGCACCCTGAACAGCAGCCGGTCACCCTCCTCGCCGTACTTGCCCGTCAAGGTCTCGATGCGCTCCAGGGCCGGAGTCTCGAGGGGCTCGAAGCCATAGCGCTCGAAGACGGCCTGGATGCGACCGATCACCCAGTGTCTTCGCCGCATGTCGGAGGGCAGGAAGTCTCGCATTCCACGGGCTGCGCTGACCTTGGCCACGGCTATGCCTCCTGTCTGGCCGCTGAGTGAGCGGACGGGGAGCAGCGCACCTATCCCGGGACCGAGGATCATCCAGGTCTCCCACGGCAAGCTCCACCTGGGGACACTTGATCAGCGACACCCGAATGTGTCAAGATCCCGTCAAGCGCAAGGAGGTCCCATGTCCGAAGAGCAGAAGTCCAGCGGAGCCGGCCTGAGCTACGCCCCCGCGTACGACAAGTCTAAGGAGTTCGATCCCAGCCAGGCCGAGGTCATCCCC
>CAZHIK010001250.1:0-2757 GCA_964532635.1 uncultured Enterobacterales bacterium | reverse complement strand
TCGCGGTGGGGAGCGAGGTCGTGGAAGAGAGAGGGTGGCGTTCACCGTGGTGGTCGGGGAAATTGTTGTTTGGCGAAAACAACCCCGGAACCAAGAGGGCCGCCCACGCCAACCAGGAGGGCTCGGGTCCAAGCGCGGATTCATTGGTGAGCCGGATGCGGAGATGGTCGGGCGTAGTGTCCGCAGGGGGCGCGGGGACGATCGAATCGCCGCTCCGGTCGTGTACAACTCCATCGCCTGCGAGAATACTGCATACGGCTTCGGCATCAGCGGTGGCTGGACCGTTCAGTACAATCTTTCATATGGCAACAGTCCGGGGCGGTGGTCTGGCACCGCTGACAGCACGAACCTCCAGACGAACCCATCGTTCGTTGATCCGACTGCTGATGACTTCACGTTGAATCCCTCCTCTCCGGCCATCGACGCCGGCAACCCGGCCAGTTTCTACGACGACGTCGATGGAACCCAGAACGACATGGGTGCCTACGGCGGTCCGTCTGGGGGCTGGTAGAACGCAGGTTATGCGGCGGGCTGGGACATTCCAATGCCGCTTCCAGGAGTAGCTCGTCTCTGCTATGTGTCAGAGTATGCAGGGAATTCGAACGCCGGGCCTCGGAGAGGACAGCGCCTCCGCTTCGCGGCCGGGACGTCGAGTTCGGTGGGCCGCTGGTGTGAGCTGGCGGATCGCAGCCATCGGGCTCCTCGCCACGGCCTGGATGGTGTCCTCGTCGGCGACTGGGTCGAGGATAGCCAGTGATCTCTGCGGCTTCGCGAACCTCATCCTGATCGCCACGGTCGATGGCACGCGGGCATTCTGTCGTGAAGACCGCCTCGGAACTCAGGTTGCCACTGCGCTCGAGTTTTCCGTGGATCGGGTCATCATCGGCCCACCATTGACCAGCCTGGAGCTGGAGGTGCACGGGGGCACGGCGGAGTGCGCTTCCGTGTCGTCATCGGCCGGTCTTCAGGCTCGGGAAGGGGACCGCTTTCTGCTGATCCTCCGCCAGGTTCCTCACGGCGAGAGTCCTCACAGGCTGGGGGAGTGGAAGATCGAGCCTTCCGTTCGGCTCCCCGACGAGCAGGAGCTGGCATCGCGATGGAGGAGCCTGTGCAGCGCGTGTTCCGAGGGGTATCCGAGCGGGTTCCCCACGATGCTGTACTTCTCCGAGATGAGCCGAGCGCAGCGCGAAGACACGGAGTTCGTGGTTCCCCAACCGCCCCTGCTCGAGGATGAGGCTCGTTGCCGGGAGCAGTCTGAACGCTGGAGCCGCCTGTATTCGAGGCCGTGAAGGTCCTTTGGCACCGACCCACAGCGGCCCCGGACAACCCCCGAACCCAAGACCCGGACAGAACCTGTCCGTCTTGGGTGTGATCTGCGAAAACCCGCGAGTTAAGTTCACTATGAATGAACCAAGGGAGGCCCGATGCAAGCCGCTCACCACCCGCTGGCCGAGGCCCGGGAGCTCGACAGACGAATCCTGGACGCCCACGCCCAGCTGTCTCGCGCCGAGCGCGATCTCGCGCTGCTGCTGGCCCAGATGGCGGAACGCAAGCACTTCCTCGACCTGGGCTACGCCAACATGGGCCAGTACGCCCAGGCCAAGCTGCAGCTCGAGCCCCGCAAGACCCGCGGCCTGGTCCGCATCGGGCGCGCGCTGCCTGACCTGCCGGTTCTGGACCAGGCCTTCGCCTCGGGCGGGCTGTGCTGGACCAAGGCTCGAGAGCTGCTGGCCGTCGTCACCGCCGAGACCGAGGCCGAGTGGGTGGAGCTGGCCGGCCGAACCACCAGCCGCGTGCTCGAGGGCATGGTGGCCGCCCATCGCCCCGGTGAGCCTCCCAGCGGCGACGAAGTCAAGAAAGCCGGCCCCGAGCGGTTGAGCTTCTCCATGGAACCCGTAGAGGCCGAGCAGGTCCGCACCGCGCTCGCCGCCATCCGCGCGGCCGCGGGTGTGTCACGCGAAGAGGTCGGCGACGGCGCCCTGCTGGCCCAGATGGCCACCCGTGTGCTGGGCGACATGCACAGCGCCGACGCCCCCACCAGCGAGCGCTTCCGCACGGTGCTGGAACACTGCCCCCGGTGCGGTCGCACTTCAACGCCACAGGCCGAGGTCTCCGAGACCCACGTGGGCCAGGCCTGCTGCGCCTCCGAGGTCCTGGAGATGCGCGAAGGCCCCACCCGGGGCCACATCTCGCGCACCATTCCACCCGCTACGCGCCGGGCGGTGCTCCAGCGCGACCACCACAGCTGCCAGGTCCCGGACTGCAGCAACCGTCTGTGGCTCGACATCCACCACCTGGAGCACTTCCGCGATGGTGGGGATCACACCGAGGGCAACCTGGTCACCCTCTGCTGCACCCACCACCAGCTGGTCCACGACGGGCAGCTCGGCATCGAGAAGGAGGCCGAGGGATTGGTGTTTCGCTTTGGTGATGGAAGGGTGGTGAGGGTGACCCACGTGGGACGGGGCGAGCCGGGTCGTGCGCGGGTGAGAGTGCCGGCTTCTGCGCCGGCCTCAGGGCACCGTGGCGGTCGGAACCAGGAACACCTGGAGTCTCGGGCTGGTGTTCGTGCAGAGAGAGCCTGTGGGTCGCCTGGTTCCCGTCAGGCCCGGTCACGATCGCCGGCTGTCGAGGCGGGCTGTGGTGGTGTGGCGAAGACGATCGCGAGGGCACTCGGACAGTAGCGATATATCGTTTCCAGTTGATTGGAAAATCGCTAGCGGCGATGGTGGCCGGGACGGCGAGGCTCTCGCTCTG
>CAZHIK010001249.1:0-2758 GCA_964532635.1 uncultured Enterobacterales bacterium | reverse complement strand
GATCGGATCCGAAAGATCTTGAATGGAAAGGACGTGCCGGCGCGCAAGCCCGAGCCCTCGGAGCACTCCGACTCGATCCTCAGCCCCGCCCTGGATCAGCTCACCGAGCTGGACTTCGCCACCGTCAAGCGCATCACCGAGGATTACGACGACTTCCTGCAGAACAAGCCGGCCAACCTGCCCGAGCGCCGCACCAAGGAAGTATTCGCGGAGATGGTCAAGCAGGCCGCCGTCAAGCCGCTCCCCGAGTCCGACATCGACGACGACGGCTCCATGACCTTCATGGAGCACCGCCGCAAGGAGTACCTCCGCTACAAGCAGAAGGCCATCGTCGACGGCATGGACGACGACAGCATGATCATGCTGCGCGACCGGCCCGAGGGCGCCCAGAACTACGACGGCGTCGTGCCCCAGAAGTCCGGCAAGGTCAAGGACACCGACATCCTCTTCAAGTACGAGGACGGCCGGCGCATCATCACCGACACCAAGGGCCGCATCACCACGGTCCTGTCGGACACCGACATCGCCGACTACCTCATCGGCGGCAGGTGGGCCGACGACTCGAGCCTCGAGGGCGCCAGCGGCGCGGGCTCCAGGATCAACAAGAAGCTGGGCGTCGATGGTGTCCAGCACGGCATGCTCACCCGCGGCCTGACCGACTCCGAGAAGATGGACATGGTGCTGGGCAAGCTGGGCCAGTACGACCCGGAGACCGACACGTACAAGACGCCCGAGCGTGTCGTCAAGATGTTCACGGACAAGGTCTACATCTTCGAGAAGAACGCCGATCACAAGGGCTACGTCGGCGAGATGCCGCTGATCGATGCGCTCCGCAAGCACAACCGCGCGGCCTATGATCAGCTCGTCGAGAAGCTGCCCGAGGTGATGGCGAGCCAGCTGGGCATCGTCAAGCCGCCGCCCGCGCCCCAGGCTCCCGACGCCGACACCGAGACCACCGTCAAGCCCGGCCAGCCGCGCTCCCGCGGCGCCGCCAGGGCCCCCGACGAGGACCTGGGCGTCATCAAGGGCAAGCCCGGTCGCGAGAAGCTCGAGGGCACTCGGATCTACAACGACGGCAAGGACGACGACGGCTTCGACTGCCGCCAGACGGCCCGGGCCGCCCGCCGGGGCGACGACGTCACCTTCAACTGGCCTCCGGGCATGCCGGACTCCGACAAGGCCGCCTTCGTGCGCGCCGTGATGGGCAAGCTGGGGCTCGAGACCGACAACCCGGATCTCGACGCCTTCCTGTCCGGTGCCGGCGCCAAGGCCACGGTCACCGCCAAGGCCAAGCAGCTCGAGGACGTGCTGTGGTCCGGCGGCACCGCCGAGGGCGAGTCCCGACGCGACCTGCAGGGCAGCACCCACCGCTTCACCGCCCTGATGCACATCGTCGAGAGCGGCGATCTGGGCAAGCTCAAGCTCACCGACGTGGTGGGCGCCCAGGGCGAGACCGTGGCCCAGCTCTACGAGCTGTGGCGCCGGGGCGGCATCGGCGCCCAGAACGCGCCGGACTGCTTCGAGCCCGACAAGGCCACCGCGATGGTCAAGAGCATCCGCGACAAGGGCTACATCACCGACGCCGAGGCCGCCAAGAAGGCCGGCGTCATCGATCCGGCCAACCGCGGTGAGATCCACGGCATCAACGTGCTGTCCAGGGACAAGTCCAACCAGACCACCGCCATCGACCGCAAGATCAAGGGCTGGCAGGACTTCGTGCTGGGCGACAAGAAGCCGCGCACCGAAGCCGAGTGGGAGGAGTTCAAGGCCCTGCGCATGGCCGACGAGGCCCTGTCCACCCCCGCGCCGTCCCTGGCCCCCAAGGCCCCCAACGCCCCCAAGGCCCCCAACGCGCCACGCGCCCCAGGCGACGACGACGCACGACCCACCCGCCTGTCGCCCAAGGACGAGCTCGCTCGCCTGCAGCGCCAGAAGCGCGAAGTCCAGGAAGGCCTCACCGACGAGCGCGGTGACGACAGCTGGCGCGCGGCGGTTTCCGCCGACACCGACCAGGTGCGGCTGGTGGCCCCCGGTGAGCTCACCCGCCTGCTGGCCCACGACCGCGTGATCTCCCGCGGCGCCATGTCCGCGATGACCGACGACAAGCTCGCGGTCTCCAAGCACGGCGCCCTGGTGGACTACCTGCGCCAGATGTACAAGCACCGCAAGGTCAACAAGCAGTTCGTCTTCGACCGCGGTGAGGGCGGAGGCCTCGACGAGCGCTCGGGCTTGCAGCCCATGCACAGCAACAACCCGATGTTCCCCACCTCGGCCATCGGCCCCTCGTCCCACAAGTACAGCGAGCAGCTGCTCACGGGCGAGCGCTTCATGATCCGCTTCAAGCCCGAAGTCTACGAGCGGATGCGGGCCACCCAGAACAAGAGCATCGTCGAGAGCGAGTACATGATCGCCGGTCAGTACACCCTCGACGACATCGACTACATCGCCGATGTCGCCAACAACCGCTACCTGTTCACCCGCGAGGACGGCTTCAGCGACGCGGGGGTCACGGCCCGCAAGCAGGCCATCGCTGATGTAGGCGACGACGAGCGCGCCCAGTACAAGGCCGTAGGCCGGGTGCTCGACGAACTGGACGGCCTCGCAGGCGAGGAAGACGCCGGGTTCCACGCACGCATCGAGCGCCTGAAGGGCGAGGTGGACAAGCTGCGTGCCGACGGCGTGCCGGCCCTGGACGCCGGCGACGCCGCGGTGGACAAGCTCCCGCCCCCCGCCCCCGGTGGCAAACGGCCACTTCCGG
>CAZHIK010001248.1:0-2760 GCA_964532635.1 uncultured Enterobacterales bacterium | reverse complement strand
GTCCGGGCCGACGACCCGGGTACCAACGTCGTGCTGGTGGAAACCGAGATCCTGAACACCAAGCCGGACGGGAACGGGGAGAACGGGTACGGCATCGTGGTCGGCGGCGGCGCAGAGCTCTCGGCGGAGGACTGCGAGCTGGTGAGCAACTCGAGGGGGGGCGTCGCGGCCCTCGAGTCGGGCACCGCGGTCGCCCTGACGGACACGAGGTTTCAGGGCGGGAACGGGTACGCCATTCAGGCCCAGCACAGCGCGGTGATCTCGGCGCATGGCTGCGAGCTGGTGGGCGCCATGAGTTCAGGCGTCGGGGCCTTCCACTCGGACACCAGGATCGTCTTGGCGAACACGACGATCCGGGACACCCGCTCGGATGGAGGCGAGGAGCTCGGCTACGGCGTTCAAGCCTCCCTGGGTGCGTCGCTGTCTGCCGAGGGCTGCGAGCTGCACGGCAACAGGGGTTCGGGCGTCCTGGCTGTCGGCTCGGGCACTGCGGTGGTGCTGGAGCACACCACGATCCGCGACACCCTGCCGGACGAGGTGGGAGAGCTGGGGTACGGCATCGAGGTCCGCGACGGCGCCCGGCTCTCGGCCGTGGACTGCCAGCTGGTTGGCAACACGACAACGGGTGTCAAGGCCTCCCAGCCGGGCGCCGCGGTGGCGTTGTTGGACACGACGGTCCAGGACACCCAGCCCGACGAGAACGGATTGTACGGGCAGGGCATCCAGGCCCGAAGCGGCGCGACGCTCACGGCCGAGCGCTGCGTGCTGGCGGGCAACGCATCGGTGGGCGCCATGGCCTCCGACCCCAGCACCGAAGTGGCGCTGACGAACACGAAGATCCTGGACACCATGCCAGACGGGCACGGGAACTTCGGGTACGGCATCCAGGTCCACGGCGGTGCGCTCCTCACGGTGGATTCCTGTGAGCTGACCGCAAACACGAGCGCAGGCGTCACCGCCTCCGGTCCAGGCACTCGCGTCGCATTCCTCGACTCGTCCATCACCGGAACCCGCGCAGGACCTTCGGAGCAAGGCGCCACGGCGTTGGGAATCATCGCGCAGGACGGCGCAACGGTCACCGCCTCCGGGCTCCTTGCCGAGGACAACGAAGGGCCCGGCCTGTACGCCACCTTGGAGGGGCCGCGCCTGACCTGTACCGGCTGCACCCTCCGCAACAACGCCTTCGCGGGGGCGGTGGTCATCCTCGATGCCGAGCTGCACATCCATTCCAGCACCATCGCCGGCACCCGCGAAGGGGTTGACCTGGGCGGCGGGGTGGGACTCTACGCCGTTCAACACCAGGACGGGTCCTTCCCCTCGCTGACGGTCGCCGACACCACCATCACCGACAACCTCGCGGCCGGCGCATGGTTCAGAGGAGAAGGCAGCTTCCAGCTCTCCGGCAACACCATCACGGGAGGGATCGGCGTCCCCCACGGCGCGACCACTCGCTGCGGCGACGGGGTCTTCGCCTCGGGGACCTCGGCCTGGGACGGCAGCTCCGGGCTCGCCCTCGAGGGCAACATCATCAGCGACAACACCGGCGCCGGCCTCCACCTGGACGACGCCGCAGCCTGGCTCGACGGCAACAGCTGGTCCGGCAACGACCCGGACCTGTGGGTCCAGGGCGAAGCCTGCCTCTCACCCCAGGAGGACTGGGCCGAGGCACCCAGCAGCGAAGTCTGCCCGACCTGGGATCGGCCGACCTGCGAGCTGTTGTTTCACCTGAACCTCATGACCGCCGATCTCGATCCGGGCATGCGTCCGCTGGTCCCGCAACGAGATCCGCTCTCAGGCCTCCAGATCCCACACCAGCAGTAGCTCGGTGTCGTCCTGGCCCTCCAGGGGTACCGCAACCGCGCCGTCCTGGGACAGGGCGAAGCCGATGGCGTCGATGAAGCGACCCTCGGTGAGCACCAGGCGCACCTCGCTCACGGGCCGGGCCGCCGCGTCGGGATCGGGCGTGTCCTCGTCAGCAGGTTCGTCTTCGGAGGGGGGCGGGGTGATCCGCAGGGTGCGCAGGCTGCCTTGCTCCACGAAGCTCACCCGCACGTCGTCCTCGGACTCGGCCAGCAAGCCCGCCACCAGCTCTTCGACGTGCCCGAAGCGGGCCCGCACCACCACGGTGTAGGGACGCTCGGCCCGGAGCAATTCGGCGTCCACCTCGCGGGCGCCGAAGTCGGTCAGCAGCTCGGTCCAGCCCTCCACGCCGCTGTCGAGGGAGGCCAGGAACTCGGCCTCCTCGTCGTAGCGTTCATCGACATCGTCCCGATCCGAGCGGATCAGGTCCCGCACCACGCGCCAGGTGACGCTGTTGTCGGGGCCGACGTAGAGCGTGTGGCGAGTGTCCTCCAGCAGACAGCCTGACAGGACGAGCAAGCACAGGCCCAGCAGGGCGGTGGTGATGTGACGGGTCATCGAAACGCTCCTGGGGAGGGGGCGCTTCAGAGACACCCAGGGGGCCGCAGCCAGTCCAGGGGAGTTGCGGGGCCGCGCTCCAACAGGCTCCGGCTGCCCGTCCAGAACTCCATCTCTGGGCTGGCCTCCATGAAGAACATCCCGCGGTAGTGGTCCGCGGGCACCATGGTGCCCGTGCCGGGGTGGCCCAGGGGATACGCCTGGTCGGGCTCGATCACGGTGCCGTCGGCGCTGGCGACATCCAGGTCCACCAGCAGAGGCTCGACCCCCACACCGGACAGCGCGACCTCGAGGCTCGAGGGCGAGGCCTCGGAGGTGTAGACGTCGTAGCCGGGCCAGTTG
>CAZHIK010001247.1:0-2763 GCA_964532635.1 uncultured Enterobacterales bacterium | reverse complement strand
AAGATGGGGCGGCCCGAGCGGATGGCGGGGCCGATGTGGGTGATCACCTTGGGGGCGAGCACAAGCCGGCCGAAGGAGTACTCCACCATGGCGGGGGTCAGCTCGTGCATGTCGATGCGCTGGGTGGCGAGCTGCTCGGAGTACTGGTCGAAGGGCACCGGGGCCGGGCCGCGGTAGTTGTCCCGGAGCATGATCTCTGCGACCTTTTCGCGCCCAGCCCGGGTGATGGACCAGCGGAACCACACCCCGCCCAGGGCGCCGCTGCCGCCGCCGCCGGTGACCAGTTGCTGCTTCTTGAGCTCCTCGAGCAGGCCGTTGACGATGTGGAAGTCCAGGGCCATGCGCTGGGCCAGGTCGATGGCCTGCAGGCCGGAGCCGAAGTAGACATGCTTCAGCGTCAGGTCGAGCAGGAAGCCTTCGTTCAGGCCGGTCTGCTCGATGGTCTTGGGGACCACGGGGACTCTCGCAACGGACATGATGGACTCGTGGGTGGCAGGCTCTTGGTCCTTAGCCGGCTGCGGGGGCCTAGGGCTCAACCTGATGTAGCTCGATGTCACCGCTGTGGGTGGTGATCGTGATCCCGGTGGTGCCATCGCCCTCGAGCAGGGCCACGGTGGTGCCCGGCCCGAAGCCGCGGACCTCCCGGCTGGCCAGGAAGCCCTCGATCTCGCCCGAGAAGCTGGCCAGGGCGTAGGCCGCGTGCTCGAGGGGGGGCAGCAGCGCCTTGACGTCGCCGCTGTGGGTCTCGATCTCCACGGCCGCCTGGGGCTCGAAGGCGCCCTGCAGCTGCACGTCGCCCGAGACGGTGCTGATCTCCACCCGGGACCAGGGGCCGCCCTGGATCTCGATCTCGCCGCTGACGGTCTCGGTCTCGATGCGGCCGCGAGCCTTGTGCACGGTCACATCCCCCGAGACGGTCTCCACCTGCAGGCTGGGGGTGGCGGCGAAGACATCGACCTCGCCGCTGACGGTCTCGATCTCCAGCTCCGCTGGGGCGCCGTGGGCCTGGATGTCACCGCTGACCGTCTCCAGCTCCACCGAGCCGGACAGGCCTGCGATCTGGACATCCGCACTGACCGCCTTGAGGTCCAGGCGCGCCCCGCTGGGCAGCTCGAGCTTCAGCTGCGCGCAGCCAAGGTCGTCGCGGTCGGGGTTGCGCACCTCGATCTCGACCCGCGCGCCGGCACCGCTGACCATCAGCTCGTCCTCGGCGTTCTCCAGGGTGCCGCTGATCCTCAGAGAGGGCTTGTCCCAGGCCACCACCTCGACGCCGCCGCAGACGTTGTCCATGTCGACCTTCACGTCGGAGTTGGCCGGGACGGTCTGCTCGACGGTCTGCTGGGCCTGGGCGCGGGGGAGCAGGGCGAGGCTGGCGAGGGTGATGAGGGTACCGATGTGCATGGCTGCTCCAGAGGTCAGCTGTTGGGGGGAAGGGTGGTGGCGCGCTCGAGCAGTTGCACCTTGTGCTGCCAGGCGGAGAGCATGGCTGACTCGAGCTGTGCGTTGGCCGGGTCGGCGGCGAGGGCTGCGCGGCAGTCCTCGATGGCCGTGTCGATGATGTGGAGGTTCTCTTCGATGATGGCCACGGTCTCGGGCTGCAGGTCGGCCCGGCGCTGGTCCAGGGTGCCGGACAGCGCGGTGCTGGCGGTGGTCATCTCCTGCTCCCAGGCAGGGAGGGGCAGGGGGGCGGGCTCCTGTGGAGCTGGAGCTTCGGCGACGCTGGGCGCCGGGGCCTCGGGGGCGAGCATCCGGGTGACGGCCACCGTGGAACCCACCAGCAGCGCCGCCGCCAATGCCAGCACCCGGGGATTGGCGTACCAGGCCCGTTCTCGAGATCCCTCTCCCCTGGGGGGAGACCGAAGGTGGGCAGGCAGGCCGGAGGCCTGACGCACGGAGGGTGGCCCGGAGGGCCGGGTGAGGGGGATGTGGCGATCAGCCTCCTCATTCGAAGCGATCTGCGCAGCGATCCCCCCCCACAGATCCCGCTCCGGCGTGATGTCGGCGGGCAGGGCCGCGGCCTGCTCGAGCAGGCTGTGCAGCTCCGACAGCTCACGCTGGCAGCTCGCGCAGCCCTCGAGGTGGGCCTCCACCTCGGCGGCCTGCTCTTCGCTCAGCAGCCCGTCCACGTAGTCGTCCAGGAGGGTGATGGTGGTATCGCAGCTCATGCCAAGGCCTCCTTCAGCATCTTGCGGGCCCGGTGAAGCTGGCCCTTCGAGGTCCCGGTGGCGATCCCCATGGCCTGGGCGATCTCGGGATGGCTCATGCCCTGCACGTCGTGCAGCACGAACACCATGCGGGCCTTGGAGGGCAGCACGGCGATGGCGCCTTCGAGGTCCAGGGTCATGCCTTCAGGGCGGCGGGGAGCGCTGTGATCGTCCAGGTCGCGGGCTGGCTCGAAGCGGGCCAGGCGGCGGCCTTGGCTGCGCCGGTCACCCAGCACCACGTTGACGGTCAGCTTGTGCAGCCAGGTGCCGAAGCTGGCGTCCCCGCGGAACGAACCCAGGCGCTCCCAGGCTCGCACGAAGGCCAGCTGGCAAAGCTCCTCGGCGGCTTCGCGGTTGCCCGTCATGCGCAGGCACAGGGCGTAGACCCTGCCCACCTGCCGCCGGTACAGCTGCTCGAAGGCCGCCGTGTCGCCGCCCTGGGCAGCGAGCACCAGGTCGGCGTGGGGGGTAGCGGCGTTGGCGGGCATGGGGGTCATCTTCGCTCACTCGACCCCTTGGATGCCGACCGACCCCGTAGGGTTGGCAAAAAAGATCAGGC
>CAZHIK010001246.1:0-2765 GCA_964532635.1 uncultured Enterobacterales bacterium | reverse complement strand
GCTCGAGCGGGGCGAGGCCGAGGCCGCGCCGGCCTTGGAGCGGGTGTTCCAGGTGGACGGTGCGGTGGACATGTCGCTGCACACCCGGGTGATCCCCGTGGTGGAGCATCAGCGCGAAGTGACCGTGGGCGACGACGGCTCTGCCGTCCACGACTCCTTCGTGCCCGATCTCATCGCCCTGGCGGAGGAACACGGCTCGCGCATCGTGTTTCTGTGGATGCCCATGCTGCCCGACATGGAGACCATCAGCGCGCTGGACCCGCAGATCGAGGCCGAGCTGGTGAGCCTGCTCAACGAGCACGGCGCCGGCTTGGTGGATCTGCGGGGGCAAGGCTACCCGGCGCGCTTGTTCGACGACCGGGCCCACCTCAGCAGCGCGGGTCGTGACTTCTTCTCGCCCAAGATGGCCGAGGCTCTGAAGAGCATCGACCTGATGGGCAGCGGAGACTTCGAGGCCATCACGGTGCCCCTGGCCCTGGACTTCGAGGTCGCACTGCAGGGCGAGCTGCCCGACCTGGGCCCCCTCGAGCTGCAGCCCGATCCCAAGGGAGAGGCCTGCCGCTTCGTCGCGCAGGCTCTGAACTACGGTGCCCTGGGCGACTCATCCTTGGCCTCGGCTGGACTCAACGCCTCGCCCCTGGTGGTGCTCGAGGACGGTCAGCCCCTCGAGTACGCCAACTGGCCTGGCAAGCTCGTGGGTGCCTGCCGCGGAGCCTATGTGCCGCAGCCTGGACGGATCCATGTCTCGCCAGGGCCCCACACCGAACCGCCCATCGATCAGCGCAGCTACCACTTGGCCGTGGCCGATCGCATGCCCGTGCGCCGCGGCAACGTCGAGGCCTGGTTCGTCTACCCAGGCACCCGCCTGAGCTTCGACGTGAGCGGCTGGCCGGGGGAGCCGGGCGAGCTCGAGCTGCTGGTGGGTCTCGAGCCCCTGATCGGGGACGCCGCTGGCGTCTCCGTGGAGGTCGAAGGCCGCGCCGTGCCCCTCGAGCCCCAGGGTGTCCGCTGGCTCGGGGGGCAGCTCGAAGTGCCCACGCCCTCTGGGCCCTGGAGCATCAGCCTCGCTTCGGTGGAGGACGGCCCCTGGGTGCTGGTGCGCTGGCTGGCGGTGCGGGCCGGGGGCAGCACGGTCGAGCTGGCTGGCGACGAAGAGCTCATGAAGCCGCCGCAGGTGGGCTTCATGGTGGCGCCTGCCCAGAGCGAAGCCGTCGCTCTGGGGCTGGAGCCCAGCCTGTCGCTGGCCCCCGAGACGGCCAACAAGAAGGGCGCAGTGCGAGCCTCCGCTGGCCAGCTCCACGCGCTGAGTTCGCCGGCCATCGGCGCGCGCAGCGCCTGCGGGCGCTGCTCACCCCTGCGCGTGGCCGAAGGTGGCCTGCCCTACCAGCCCCGCCCTGAGCCGTACTGCAGCCGGGTCTTCCAGGGCGAGCCCTCCGCGAGCTGCGTGCGCGAGGGCGACATCCTGTTCACCTCCAGTGACGGCAGCGATCCATCCACCAACGGGCGCAGCTACGCGCTCACGCTGCAACCCGAGCGCCAGCACGGCCGGTACTGGTGGCTGTACCCCGGGGACCATGCGATCATCCCGCTCCCCTACATCCGCAAGCGCTTGCTGCGCGATGGCGCCTCGCACCTGCACCTGGCGGGCATCGCTCTGGCCGGCGAGCGGCCCGACGGCCTCGTTCGGATACGGATGAAGTTGGGCGATCAGGTGGTGATCGACGAAAACGTGCCTGCGGTCGCTTTCAACGACGGCCCCTTCGACCACCACCTGCCCGAGCGGGTGAGCCTGGCGGGAGCGGCGGTCACCCTCGAGCTCGAGAGCGAGCCCGGAGCCCCGTACCTGTTCCTGAACGAGCTGGAGCTGGGCGAATAGGTGGCGCTATCGCCGGGGACGGCCCCGGTAGATGATGGACGAGCCCACGACGTAGATGGTCTGGTCTTCGGTGATGGCGACCGGACGGCCGTGGAAGGTGTCGTCCTGGGCTTCCCAGACGTCCTCGAGGGACGGGTAGCAGAGCAGGTGCTCGAGCTGGCCCGTCAGGTCGGTGCGGAAGAGTGAACCTTCCTGGGAGAGCAGCACGCCGCCATCGGGGTGGCGCGAGACCCAGGCGAAGTTCCAGAAGTAGTAGGCGCCGGTGGCCTCGTCTTCGAGGATCACCTCGAGGCCGGAGCCGTCGCTGGGGCCCCCCACCAGGGGGTACTCGTTGCAGCCGGGCAGGTAGTAGATGTCGCCGTTGTGCGTGGTGGTGAGGGTCTCGCTGTAGCAGCCGGTGCCGCCCCACGCTTCCTCGCGGTCGTACAGCAGGGAGGCGCCGCTGGAGGTGACCTCCCAGATGCCGTCGTAGTGGTTGACCAGCAGGATGCGATCGGGATCGGGGACCCCGATGTGGAAGGGGAAGGTCATCTCCACGGTGCGATAGACACGGGCGGAGCCCGCGGAGCTGCTCTTCAGGATGTTCCCCGAGGAGCGCGCGAGCAGGTAGAGCGAGCCATCGGGGCCCCAGTCCATGCCGCTGATGCTGGCGCCGTTCCCACCGTTGGCGTCGCTCAGCTCGTCCTGGGTGAGCCAGGTGTCGACCTCGCCGTCTTCGATCACCCACACATCGGTGCCGGTGGTGACGAAGAGCCGCCCGTCGTCGTCGAGGACCATCGCCCGCTCGAGGTAGTCCCAGGGCCCATCGGTGATCCACGGCTCGAACTCCCACCAGACCTCTTCGACCTCGTCAACGAAACTCTTGGCGCCGCTGAGTGACGGGCGCTCA
>CAZHIK010001245.1:0-2766 GCA_964532635.1 uncultured Enterobacterales bacterium | reverse complement strand
AGGTTTCATAGCAGGAGTCACCGTGCAGCCCACCGACGGCGTGCCCACCTACCGCTTCGTGGACCGGCCCCCCGAGGACTACCCTCGGCCGGATCTCAACCCATTCATGAAGATCCACCGGGAGTTCGGGCCACCGGCGTTGCCGGCAGCTCGCGCGCAGCAAGCGAGGGGTGACTGGACCCGGCTCTTCGGCCGCGAGGCGCCGCTGCATGTGGAGATCGGCAGCGGCAACGGCTTCTGGATCACCCACATGGCTGGCCTGCACCCCGAGTGGAACTGGCTGGGTGTCGAGATCCGCTTCAAGCGCGTGGTGCTGGTGGCCCGCAAGCTGCGCGCCGCCGGCATCACCCACGCACGCATCATGCGCTACGACGCCTTCATGGTCGAAGAGATCCTCCCGGCCGGCGGCCTGTCTGGCCTGTACGTCAACCACCCCGATCCCTGGCCCAAGGACCGCCACGCCAAGAACCGCCTGCTGGCCCGCCCCTTCGGCGAAATGGTGGTCCGCCTGCTGAGGCCCGGCGCCCGGCTGCGCATCAAGACCGACGGCGGGGCCTATATCGACGAGTTCGCGGCGGCGATCGAGGGGCTTGCGTTGAAGATCGTGGGCGAGAGCCGGGATGTGAAGCGGGATGGTACACCGTGGCCCGAGGAAGATGACCGGGTCACAAACTACCAGCGAAAGTTCTACGAGAAGGGGCTGCCGGTGTATGCGCTGTGGGTGGAGAAGCTGGTCCAGGGCTGCCTCCCACAGCAGCCGGGGCCGACTGCACCTCCTGCTCACTCACCTCCGTCGCCAGCAGGTTCAGCATGAACACCAGCTCGCAGGTGGGCTGGTCCCACTCTGGGCAGACGTCGCTGGTGGGCGCGTCGGCGTAGTCATCGCGGGGCGTGAGGCAGGCCTCACCCTGAACCAGCAGGTCGGGCTCGTTGCTGGACCAGCCGTTGCCCGACAGCATTACCCAAGCCTCGTCGAGGAACACTCCTGCTCCTTGGTTGTCGGCGATGTCGTTGGCATCCAGGAGCAGGCCGCTCGATCCGTCCCAGGCCTCCACGCCGACGGCGAACACCCCGTCGCCGCAGCGGGACGTAGCCCCATGAGCGATGGCCGTGCTGCCAGAGATCCGGTTGCCGACGAGCTGATAGCTGCCCGCGCCCGCCACCCAGGCTCCGGCGACGAGGTTGTCCTCGATGGCGCTGTCCCGAACGATGAGGGCGGGTGGCTCCCAGCCCAGCTGCTCCGCGGCCCACACGCCCACCCCCCCACCGAGGTTGACACTCGGCTGGCTGCCTGTGATCTCGGAAGCCACGATCTCCACCGCGCTGCCACTCACCGAGGCCGCCCCGGCGAACTGGTTGCCCCGCAGCGTGCACCCCACACAGGCGAGTGAGGCGCCGTTGTTGGCGTACAGGCCGGGACCCTCGTTGTGCTGGGAGACGAGCCCGGAGGCGGAGACGTGGGCACCCTTCTGGGCGTTGAGTCCGAGCGCGGCCATGCCCCGCTCCCCGAAGGCCAGGGTCGTGCCCGAGATCACCGTGTCCCGCACGGCGACGTGGGTACCCGTGCCATGGGCCGCAATCCCGACCAGGGTGTTGTCGATGAACTCGCAGCCATCGATCGCGGCGGCCGCGCCGCTGGAGACCTGGATGCCGTAGCCGAAGTCCCCGTCAGCGGTGCATGAGGTGTCCCGAACCACGGTGTCATGGAGCCTGACCTCAGTGCCCGCCTCCATAGCCAGGATCCCCACCGATCGGTTCCCGAAGACCGCGCAGTCTTCCGCCACCAGCGCTGCGCCCGCGGAGACCTGAACGCCGATCCCCAGCCCGCCGTCGCTATCACGGAGGGTGCCGTGGACCACCGTATCCATCAGCGCGACCTCGCTGCCCGAGACGAAGGCGATGATCCCAACAGAGGTGTTTTCGGCGATCACGCAGCCATCCGCCTCGATGCTGGCACCGTACAGGACGCCCAGGCCGTACCCCTTGGCTCCAGCCCCATCGGGCAGGGTGCCCCGGATCACCGTGTCCACGAGGCTGATCTCTGTGCCCGGGTCCAACGCCCCGACGCCCATCGACGTGCACCCCGAGATCTCGCAGCTCGCAGTATCCAGCTTCGCCCCCCCCGAGACCAGGATGCCGAATCCCTCTTCCTCGTCCCCAGCCGACAGGGTGTCCCGCACCTGGGTGTCCTCGAGGTAGACCTCGGTGTCCAGATCCCTGATCTCGATCCCGATCGACGTGCTCCCCTCGACCTCGCAACCGGACGCCGTCACCGTCGCTCCATCCGAGCCCAGGATGCCGATCCCGAGGCCGTGCTCGTCGGGCTGGGTGCCCCTGACCACGGTGTCCTCGAGGGTGGCTTCGGAGCCTGGCTCCCAGGCCACCAGCCCCATGGAGGTGTTCTCGACGAGGTCGCAGCCCCGGGTCACGACCCGCGCGCCACCAGCGACCAGGACGCCGTACCCGGTCTCTCCACTCCCCGACGGCAGGGTACCCCGAACCACGGTGTCCTCGAGGGTCACCTCGGTGCCCGACTCCAGGGCCACGATCCCCATCGAGCTGTTGCCGACGATCCCGCAGTCCACAGCCGCCAGCGTCGCGCCGTTGGACACAGCAATGCCGTACCCCGTCTCCCCGTCCTCGTCGGGCAGGGTGTCGCGCACCAGGGTGTCCTCGAGGGTGACCTCAGTGCCCGAATGAACGGCCATGATCGCCATCGAGGACTTGGCGGAGAGCTCGCAGCCCTTCACCAGCAGGCTGGTGGAT
>CAZHIK010001244.1:0-2766 GCA_964532635.1 uncultured Enterobacterales bacterium | reverse complement strand
GTGACCACCTCATCCGGGGTCCAGAGGGTGTGCGGGGTGAGCCCGGGGGCAGCCTCGCTCCGGAAGCGCTTGAGCCGCGGCACGCCCCGGCCGTCCTTGCCGAACCACACCCGGTCGGCGGCGATCTCGGCGTGCATCCGCTCCCGAGTGTAGACCCAGCAGCGGCCCTGGGGCGGATCGTGGCGCACACCGCCGGGGGCCTCGAGGGTGTAGTGCTGGGCCGCGGTGCCGTGGCCAGCCTGGGCGTTGGCCGAGACGGACTGCCACGGGCCGCGGGGATCGTCGTCGGGGTTGCGATAGCGGGTCAGCACCCTGGGGGGCAGGGGCAGGGGGTTGCGGGTAGCGCGGAAGCGCGCAGGGTCCTTCGCCCAGACCAGCAGGTACTCGTGGTTGTTGGAGAAGACCTTGCGGTTCTCGCGGGAAGTGCGGTGTTGCCAGGCGATGGTGGTGACGAAGCGATCTCGCCCCAACAGCCGGTCACCGGCCACCTTGAGGTAGTGCAGCTCCCGGTCGTCGATGCTCACCCACAGGGACCCATCGGGCCGCAGTGTGGGCCACAGGGCTGCCAGGCAGCGCTCGAGCCCTTCGAGCCAGGTCTTCGAGCCGCCCGTGTCGCGGTAGTGGGTGTAGCGCTCCTGGTTGTTGTACGGCGGGTCGATGTAGATGCAGCGCACCCGGCCCTCGAGCGCTGCGCCCAGGGCCTCGAGCACCGCCACGTTGTCGCCCTGGACCAGGGCCCCCCGGGGCTCTCCGGCGCAAAGCTCCGGCGCGGGTGCGAAGCCAGGCTGGTGCTCGATCCGCTGGGCGATGCTCATGGCGAAGGCTGTAGCATACCGGGCGACGATGGTGGGATAGGCGGACCCTACGGAGTCGCCGTGACGCGCACACCCCTCGAACACTACGCACAGCTCGGTCCGGCGCGGCAGCGGCTGTTGGAGCTGCTGGCCGCGGCCCAGGACGGGCTCGAGCTGGCCCAGCTGACCGCCTGCGGGGCCGAGGTCGGCCTGGCCAGCCGCGGCGGGGGTCTGCGGGCGCGGCAGCTGGTGGCGCCCCTGTGGGCCCTCGAGGAAGCCGGGCTGCTGCGATCCCCAGGGCGCTACGTGCTCGAGCCGGGCCTGGCCGAGCTGCTGGCGCGGGAGCTGGTGCGCGAGGGCCGCTTCGAGGCCTTGGCCGCGATCGTGGCCCGCTGCGAGCCCCTGCGTCGGCGGGGCGTCCCTCGCGCGGGCACCCTGAGGCGCGAGCTGCGGAGGGCCCTGCTTCGGGGGGACGGCGCGGAGCTGACGCGGCTCGAGGCCCGGTGGCTGTCGCACGCCGAGGAGCTGGGGGCGCCGCCCCGCCCTTCGACCTGGTTGGACGGTCCCCTCGAGGCCGAGCTGATCCGGGGGCTCGAGCCCAGCCTGGCGGGGGCCCTGCTCAACGAGCTGTCCCTGGCCCGTGCCGAGCGCATGGAGGGGGGCGAGCCCCTGCTCCCTCTGCTGCGAGAGCTGTGGTCGCGAGGCTCGGGGCAGCCAGCCCTGGGTGCGGCCCTTGTCCGCGAGGCCCTGCTGTCGGGGGAGCTGGAGCTGGCGGCAGGGGCGCTGGCCGGGCTGGACACGGTGGAGGGGCTGGCCCTGCAGGGGTGGCTGGCGCTGATCCGGGGGGATGTCCCGCTCGCGGTCACCCGCTACGCGAAGGCCCAGGCTCAGCGGCGCAAGGTCGAGGGCCGGCACATCGCAGGCCTGCAGGGCCCCGAGGGAGCCTTCCAGCCCCTGGCCTACCGCCACCACGCCAGCCCCCACCGCCGCGCCCAGGGGGAGCGCCTGCGGCCACCGACCCTGGTGCGGGACCACCCCATCGCGGTGCTGCTCGAGGCCCTCGAGGCGTGGTGGGCCGGAGAGCCGCTGGACTCGGGCCGCCTGGATCGCGCCCGGGCCCGTGCACAGGCCTGCGGTTACAGCTGGCTGGCGGCCGAGCTCGAGCGGTTGTTCTCCGCAGACCCCCAGCGCGTGTGGCCCGGTAGCCGGGTCCTGGTGGGCCTGGCGGGGCGTGGCGCCGCTGGCGTGTCCCGCGAGCCCGCTCCACGGCGGGAGCGCTGGCGGCTGCTCGAGCCCGGCGAGGTCTCGGGGGCGGCGAGGGAGATCGAGCCCAGCGTGCGGCCGTTGCTGCGGCTGCGGCCCTCGGGCGCGGGGTTGTCCGCCCAGCTGCGAGTGCGGCCCTTCGGTGCCCTGGGCCCGGCCTTGCGCCCTGGACAGGGCCGGTCTCGACCCGTGCTGCGGCTCGGGGCCGAGCTGCTGCGGGTGGAGCGGGATCTCGACGCCGAGACCCGGGCGGTGGAGGTGCTGGTGGAGGCGCTGCCCACCTTGACCGCCGGCGAGCCCCGGGCCGACGGCTGGTGGCTGGCTGGGGTGGAGGCGGCCCTGGAGCTGCTGGTGGAGCTGCGGGGGCTCGAGCCGCCCCCCGACGTGGAGTGGCCGGATGGTGAGCCCCTGCGGCTGCGGGCCGTGCTGGGGCCCGAGGACCTGCACCTGGCCGTGCGGGGTCGCGGGGACTGGTTCGGGGCCACCGGTGGCCTGCGGGTGGACGGTCGTCGCGTGCTGGAGCTGCGGGAGCTGCTGGACCGCCGCGGCCCACGCCGCTTCGTGCAGCTGGCCGACGGCCAGTACCTGGCCCTGACCGCCGCCCTGCAGCGCCAGCTCGAGCAGCTGGGTCGCCTGCTGGAGGCGGCCCCCGGTAGGGGGCTGGCCCTGCATCGCCTGGCTGTCGGGGCCCTCGAGCCTGCTCTCGCAG
>CAZHIK010001243.1:0-2766 GCA_964532635.1 uncultured Enterobacterales bacterium | reverse complement strand
GACTGGGCGGAGCTGGGGGCCGAGCTGCGCAGCGTCACCGTGGCCATGTCCCCGGGCGACGATCTGGCCACCCCTGATCCTGATGGTTTCGACCTCGCCTTCATGGAGGCGCTGCGTGGGCTGGCCATCCTCTACCCCAGCGACGCGCTGACCATCGTGGCCGAGCCCGAGATCCGCTACAAGAACCCCGGCTGGGAGGATGGACCGCTGCCAGGGCTCTGGCCCATGCGCATCAACCAGGCTCTGGTCGAGGTGGACGCCGACAAGCTCGGCCTGGATGTCGGCATCCAGAACCTCGCCTGGGGTAGCGGTGCGCTGCTCGACGTGCGCGCCCTGGGCGTCAGCGCCCAGTACTCCACCAAGCCGGTGAAGCTGGGGCTGTTCGCCGCGATGAGCAGGCAGTCCATGCTCAGGAACTCCGAGGCCTGCCTGTGGTATCGCTACGCGGCCGCCCGCAACGGCTGGAAGAGCCTGTCGGAGAACCCCAGGGACAACCCGGTGCTCGGCGCCGACCTGTCCTTCAAGAAGCTCGGCGCTTGGCGCATCAAGGGGCTCTACATGGCCTCGCTCACCCAGGACGAGGCCCTGAGGGGGCACTTCCTCTCCCTTGCCGCCACCGGCCCCCTGGTGGAGCGCCGGGTGACCCTCGCGGTGGAGCCCGTGATGCAGCTGCACGAGGGCAGCGTGTCGGCCGGGGCTGTGGGGATGCTCCGCATGACCCTGTTCGACGGTGATCACGCCCCTCACGGCCGCGTCGGCTTCGCCAGCTCCTTCACCGAGGCCGACCCCGTGGCCTCCGTGTGGGAGGGCCTGTCCTGGGGCTACCTCCGCCGCTACTCCATCCACGACGGCCACATCGGGATGCTGCGCATCGCCTGGCCGGTGAACGGCTGGTTGAAGCCCAAGCTGCAGTACCACCTGCAGTCCGCCACCCTGTCCGAGGGGCCGAGCGGCGACGAACTGGACCTCGGGGTGGAGCTGGCGCTCAACGAGCTGTACCGCGCCCACTTCTCCCTGGTCGGCCTGGATCTCGCGGGCCCACTCGAGCCCTCCCTGGGCGGCTTCGTCGAGATCCGCCTCATCGCCGGAGAACGCTGAGATGAGTACCCACCCCGAACATCGCCCCATCGCCGAGAGCAGGACGGCGGATTACCTCACCTCCATGGCACGAGGAAGCGCACAGCGCCTGGACACCGAGGCTCGGCAGCAGCAGATCGCCGAGGCCGCCCTGAAGGTCATCGCACGGCAGGGGCTCCGGCGCTTCACCGTCGCGGCCATCGCGCGCGAGGTGGGGCTCACCAGCGGCGCTCTCTTCAAGCACTTCCCCGACAAGGACGCCATCGTCACGGCGGCGCTGGAGCGTGTCGAGGCGACCATGTTCGCGGGCTTCCCGCCCGCCCATTCCGATCCCCTCGAGCGCCTGGGGCTGTTCTTCCAGCACCGGCTCGAGGCCATCACCGCCAACCCACACATCGGCGCGCTGGTGACCTCCGACCAGCTCGT
Source organism: uncultured Enterobacterales bacterium (assembly GCA_964532635.1). Lineage (GTDB taxonomy): Bacteria > Myxococcota_A > UBA796 > UBA796 > JAFGLY01 > CALDOK01. The sequence goes on along the minus strand of CAZHIK010001243.1, from coordinate 1,263 downwards.
GCACGTCTCCGGCGACATCAGCGGGCAACGTGTGGCCCAGTGGCAGCTGCGCTCCTCGCGCTTCATCCGCGCCTGCCTGGAGGAAGCCGCAGCCGCGGGTTCCCTTCGCGAAGGCGTGGAGATCGACGCGATGATCGTGCTCATCCACGGCGCCATCCGTTCACTGGGTGTGGCGAACAGGCCGAGGATGGATGCGCCAGGGCTCGAGCCCCAACGACTGTGGAGCAACCTGCGGCGACTGCTCGAGCGCTGAGCGGCCTGGCGAGGCCCTGGTGCTGGCCTTGGGTGTTCTGCGACCACGCAGCGCCTTCTTGGCAAGTAAGTACTTACTCTCTTCGCGAGGTGTCCCGTGCAGATCATCACTCCCTTCTCGCTCTCGGCCTTCATGGTCCTCGCTGCCTGCAGCGGCCAGGACAGCGCCCCCTCCCCCACCCCTCAGGCGGTGCGGGTGGCGCACGCGCACCGCGCCGATCTGGTGCAGGGGAGGCGCTACCTCGCGGAGGTCACACCGAAGAACACCGTCCAGGTGCTGGCCCGTGTGCAGGGGACGGTCTCGTCGTTCCCCGTGCCCGAAGGCCAGGGGGCGAATGCCGGGGAGGTGCTCGCCCGCCTCGCCGCCCCCGATGTGATGGCGAGGCTCTCGCGGACCAGGGCCGAACGGGAGCGGGCCGAGCGAGAGCGCGACTTCGTCTGCGCCCGCGTCGAGACGGATCGTCGGCTCACAGAGGCCGGGGACATGGCGCCCGAGCAGCTCGAAGCCAGCGAGAAAAACTGTGCCTCTGCCCGGCTCGCGGCCAGCGCGGCTGCGGCCGCGGAGGACGAAGTGAGCGCTGTCACCTCTCGCTCCACGGAGCGAGCGCCCTTTGGTGGCGTGGTGCTGGAGCACCTGAGTGAACCAGGGCAGAGCGTGATGCCCGGCATGCCGCTCGTGGTCTTCGGTTCGCAGGAGCGTGAGCTGCTGTTGCGCGTGCCTTCCTCCGACCTGCAGGACGGGCTCGGGGTGGGGTCAGCGGTGTCGTTCGAGGGAGGCCGAGGCGTCGTGCGGCAGATCGGCGCCTGGGCCAAGGGGCCCGGCCAGCTCGTGGAGCTGCGGGTCGCGGTCGAGGATTCCGCGGCGCTCCCCACCGTGGGCTCCACCACCAGCGCGACCCTGGTGCTCGACGAGCGCGCCGACGCCTGCGCGATCCCCGTCGACGTGCTGGGCAGGAATGAGCAAGGTTCCTTCCTCCTGGCAGTCCAGGGCGACAGGCTCGAGCGCCTGGC
>CAZHIK010001242.1:2065-2766 GCA_964532635.1 uncultured Enterobacterales bacterium | reverse complement strand
CTGGCACATCAGCGCCATCGAGCACGGCCGCACCACCTTCTTCATGGGTGGGGTGGACCAGGACCTCAACGAACGCCACAAGGTGTACTTCGCGTTGCTCTTCGACGTCGTCGAGCAAGGCATCGAGGCTGGCACTCCCACCATCGACCTCGGCCAGACCGCCGAGGTCCCCAAGCTCCGCACCGGGGCAACCCTCGAGCCCCGCGGCATGTTCGCCTGGAGCCGCTGGGGGCTGGTGCGCGGAGCCTTCCGCAAGGCTGGGCCATGGCTGGAGTACAGCGAGCGCTTCGAGGCGCCGCGGGTGTTTCGGACATGACCACCCCGGGCATGCGCGTCCTGGCAGTGCGGCCGCCGCCAGCCGAACAGACCATCCGCATGGATCGGGCCATGTGCTGCGAGCCCCTGGAGCTCGAGTACCTCTACACCGTGCTCACGGACCCCCAGCGGGGCCCGGTGCACACCGTGGCCCTGTGGGACGGGCTCATCGAGCGGGGCAGCCCCGTCTCCCGCGCCCGCCAACTGGGCACGGAGGTGGTGCTGCTCACCGCCCACATCACCAACGTGCCCTGGGTGCTCGAGCTGGCCCGCACCATGAAGAAGGAGCTGCAGCCCCCGCCCCGGATCTTCATAGGCGGCGTGCACGCCGAGGTGGTACCCGAGCACCTGTACGACGACGCGGTGGACGGTGTGCTCTTCGCCGA
>CAZHIK010001242.1:0-2055 GCA_964532635.1 uncultured Enterobacterales bacterium | reverse complement strand
CGAAATGCCGGCGCACGCCGCGGCTCTGGTGGTGCGTCACGCCCGCCTGCTGGGCCGCCTCCAGCGGGGCGAGCCCTACGAGGAGCTGCCGGGCTGCGCTTTCCCGCAAGGCGACGGCTGGCGCCAGAATGCCGGCACCGTGCTGGACCCCGCCGCCCTGCCCGTGCCCAAGCGTCCCCTGCTGGCCCAGCACCCCCAGCGCTACAAGACCCTGTATTTCCAGCCCTGCGCCTCGGTGAAGACCGCGTTCGGCTGTCCCGGCCCTTGCACCTTTTGCTTCTGCGCCCGTATGCACGACGGAGGCTACGGCCCGCGGCCCATCGAGGCCGTAGTGGACGAGATCGCCGGGATCGACGTGCAGTCCGTCTTCCTTGTGGACGACAACTTCCTCACCACCCCCGAGCGTGTGACCGCATTCTGCGACACCATGATCGAGCGCGGCGTGAACAAGCGCCTGATCGCCTACGGCACCGCCGACTTCGTGGCCCAGCAGCCCGAGCTGATGGAGCACCTGAAACAGGCTGGCCTCGAGGCCCTGATCATCGGCTTCGAGTTCGTGACCGACCACGAGCTCGAGGCGGTGCGCAAGCGGGCCCGCGCCGACGACAACGCAGCGGCCATCGCGCTGTGCCGCCAGCTGGACATCGAGCTGATCAGCCTGTTCATGGCCGACCCCGCCTGGCGCCACGGGGACTTCTTCCGCATGGCCTGGTGGATCGTGCGCCAGGGGCTGTGCTTCGCCACCTTCAGCACCCTGACGGTCTTCCCCGGCACCACCCTGGCCCGGCAGCAGCAGACGCCTCTCCCCCCGGCCGCCGAGCTGTGGCGCTACGACCTGCTGCGCCTGCACCAGCAACCCAGCCACATGAGCAAGCTGGGCTTCTACCTGTGGCTGTTCCTGCTCTACATGCTGCCGGCCCTGCGCCCGCGCACCGGCTGGACCATCCTGCGCCGCTACGGCCTGTGGGGCGCCACGAAGCTGGTGATCGAGAGCTACTGGACGGGGCTCGAGTTCCTGGGGAAGCTTTGGCGGTGGCGGTGACGGGGGCCAGTCTCGCGGCGGACGGGCCGTAACGGGTGGTCAACCCCGCCTCTACGTTTCAGTTCCCATGATGACCCAGACGTAGGGGAGCACTTCACGTGCTCCCGCGCGCGTGAGGGCCATTCGCGCCCACCCCCCGAGCAACAAGGACCCCACCGAAGGTTCCACGATAGCGACAGACCCGGGGTGAACGTTCCACCAGAGGTTCGAGCGGAGCGCGACTCACCCGAAAACATGCGTTGATCGGTGGATATATCGGCTGCAGGAGACAAGTTCCGACGCGAATGGAACGTTCAACCCCACCCTGTCGCGGAAGTGGAACGTTCAGGCCCATCCTATGCGCTGCTCTCCTCTCGGGGGGCAATACTGCGGGCGCCGCGAGACGCTGGGGGTCCCACCATGGCCATGTTCGTCCTGCTCTTCCTCCAGCTGGGCTGCAGCTGCGGTACGGGCGAGGGCTCGACCGCGGACAGCCCCCAGCCGACACCGCCCCCACCGACACCGGCACGCCCGCCGAGATCTGCGACGACGGCATCGACAACGACGATGACGGCTGGGTGGACGGCTCGGACGAGGACTGCCCGCTGGCGGGGACGGTCAGCTGGGACGCGACCGATCTGCGCACCGAGGGAGAGCCGGTCGCCGTGATGGACGTGGACGGCTGGGTGGACCTGGCCCTGCAGACCTATCCCCACGCCATCTACTTCGAAGCTCCAGGCGGCACCGTCACCGAGCCGGATCTGACCTTCGACCCCTACGCCTTCCTCCTCGACGCTGGCTTCGACGCCAACGGCGACGGCCTGGGCGAGCTGGTGTTCCACGACAACCTGGGATTCTACCTGTTCGCGGGGCGCTGACCGCCTTCCCTGCGCGGGCGGGGTTCAACCCCGCCCCTACCATCCGGGCTCGCGCAAGCCGCCTACATCACCGGCTCCTCGGCCATCCCAAGCAACAGCGCGATGCCGGCGCCTTTCTGGCGCCGGGCGCGATGCCAGTCGGCGCGGGCGTCTTCG
>CAZHIK010001241.1:0-2773 GCA_964532635.1 uncultured Enterobacterales bacterium | reverse complement strand
GTCCAGACCCAGCCGAAGCGGCTGCCGCCGGGCAGCTCCACCTTGGTGTCCAGGGTGACGTCCTCGAGCCCCTGGAAGCGGCCCGTCTGATCCATCAGCTCGTCGGCCTCGCCCTCCTCGATCTGACGCTCGGTGAAGCGGCTCAGGCGATCCTCGAGATCGTCCTCCCAGTCCTCGCGCTCTTCCTGAGTGGCGAAGATGGTGGCGTCGGGGGTGCCGGCCTGGACCTCGTAGGTGCCCCGGTCGAGGTTGAAGACGATGCGGAAGGTGACGTTGCGGAGGGTGGCCTCGTCACGGAGGTAGGCGAAGGTGGTGGCCAGCTCGTAGACAGCCCCCCGCTGCTGCAGGGCCAGCAGGCCCGCCAGGCTGGGGATGCCCACGCCCAGGATGAGCAGCACGATGGCCACGGTGACCATCACCTCGATGAGCGTCATGCCCTTGCGGGCGACGCTCCTGCCGAGGTGATGGATCTGCCATGGCCGGTGCGAGCGCAAGCGCTACTCCTCTTCGTCACCGTCGAGGTTCCAGGACTGGATGTCGGCGTCGGCGTCGTCGCCGCCTTCCTTGCCGTCCTTACCGAGCGACACGATCTCGTAGTCGTTGTTCCCGTGGGTGCCCGGGGAGAAGTACTGGAACTCGTTGCCCCAGGCGTCGGCGGGGACCTCGCCGGGGGTGGGCATGTACTTGTCGGCTGCCGACAGGCCCTGGGAGGTGGAGGGGTACTTGCCCTTGTGCTTGACCGCGTACATCTGCAGGGCCTGCTCGATCTGGCCGATGCGGATCTTGGTCATGTCGGCGTTGGCTTCGTCCAGACGACCGAGCACGACGACGGCGAGGACCGACATCAGGGTGATGATGATGGTGATGACCACCATGATCTCGACGAGGGTCATGCCGGCGCGGCTGTTGCGGAAGCGACGCTTGGTGTTGTTGAACATGGTTGTTCTCCTGGATGGCGAGCTGGGAAAGAGGATCAGGACCCCGCGAACTTCGACATCTGCATCATGGGCAGCAGCAGGGCCAGGGCGGTGACGCCGATGGTCCCGCCCATGACCACGATGAGCAGTGGCTCGAGCAGGGAGGTGAAGGTGGCGATGGCTCGATCGACAGCGGCGTCGTAGGCGGTGGCGACCTTCTCGAGCATGGGCTCGAGATCGCCGGTGCGCTCGCCGATGGCGATCATGTGGGTGACCAGCGGCGGGAACTCGCCGCTCTGGCGCAGGGGCACCGCGACGGACTGGCCCTCGCGGATGTTGTCGGCGGCTTTTTCGATGGCTTCGGTGAGCACCACGTTGCCCACGACCTTCTTGACGATGCCCAGGGCGGTGAGGATGGGCACGCCCGAGGCCAGCAGGGTGGACAGGGTGCGGCAGAAGCGCGAGACGGCGATGGTGCGCAGGATGCCGCCCAGCACGGGGATGCGCAGCAGCCAGCGGTCCCAGGTGTTGCGGCCCTTCTCGGTCTTGAGCCAGCGGCGCCAGAAGAACAAGATCGCCGAGACGACGGCGGAGATGAGCCACCACCAGTCCATGCAGAACTGGCTGGTCTCGAGCAGGATCTTGGTGAGCATGGGCAGGCCCTCGCCGAAGCTGTCGAACAGCTTGCGGACCTTGGGCACCACCACCAGCATGATGACGGTGAGCAGGCCGATGCCGACGAAGGCCATCAGCGCCGGGTAGATGAGCGCGGTGGTGACCTTGGAGCGCAGGGCGAGCATGGACTCGGTGTGCTCGGTGAGCCGGTCGAGCACGGTGTCCAGCGCGCCGGATTGTTCGCCCGCGGCCACCATGTTGACGTACAGATCGTCGAAGACCTTGGGGTGGTGGCCCATGGCCTTGGCCAGGCTGGAGCCTTCGTTGACCCGCTCCTTGATGTCGGCCAGCACCACCTTGAGCGCGGGCTTATCGACCTGCTCGAGCAGAGCCGACAGCGCCTCGACCATGGGGATGGAGGCCCCCACCAGGGTGGACAGCTGGGAGGTCATGGTGGCCACGTCGGCCCGGGTGACGAACTGGAACGACTTGGAGAAGTCGACCTCGACGTTCAGCCCCTTGCCCTTGGGCTTGCTCCCCTTGCCGGCCTTGCCGCCGGTCTTGCGCTGAGTGCCGCCGCTCTGCTCCTTGACCTCGGTGGGGAAGGTGCCTTGCTTGCGGAGGCGAGCACGGGCCGTGCGGGCGGAGTCGGCGTCGATGATGCCGCTGACTTCCTTGCCCTTGGCGTCCAGGCCCTTGTACTCGTATACAGGCATTGTCCGACCCCGCTAGTCCAGCTCGAAGACGTCTTCCTGGGTGACCCGGGCGACCTCGTCGATGGAGGTGACGCCGTCGAGCACCTTGCGGATGCCGTCGTCGCGCAGGGTGCGCATGCCGTTGTCGATGGCCTTGGCCCGCACCGTGCCCGCGTTGGCGTTGGTGGAGACCAGGACGCGGATCTCTTCGTCCACGGCCAGCAACTCGTAGATGCCAGAGCGGCCGCGGTAGCCCTTGTCGAGGCACTCCTTGCAGCCGTTGGCCTGGTAGATGGTGAGGCCCCGGGCCTGGGCCTGGCGCAGGGTGGTCATGGCGGCGTCGCCCAGTCCCAGGCCCCGCAGCTCGTCGATGGTGGGGTGGTGGGGCTGCTTGCACGCGTTGCAGAGACGCCGGACCAGGCGCTGGGCCAGGACGGCCACCACGGACGAGGAAACCAGGAAGGGCTCCACGCCCATGTCGCTCAAGCGGGAGAACGCCGTGGGGGCGTCGTTGGTGTGGAGGGTGGACAGGACCAGGTGGCCGGT
>CAZHIK010001240.1:0-2778 GCA_964532635.1 uncultured Enterobacterales bacterium | reverse complement strand
CGCAGGGCCGCTCGATGCCCGCGAGATCGAAGAGGCGAGGTGGGGCCAGCACGCTCCAGGCGGGACCGGCCGCCTGCAGGGGGCGGGCGTCCACCAGGGCCACCCGCAGGCCCCTTCGCGCGAGCTGCAGGGCGACGCCGGCTCCGCTGGGGCCAGCGCCCACCACCACCGCGTCGTAGCGGAGCGTGTCGCTCACCGACGCCTCCGGTGGTGGAGCAGGCCCGCTCCCAGCAGGAGCAGCAGGGCAGCGGTGGGGGTGGGTGGGGCGGCGCAGCCGCAGGGATCCTTGCCGTCACCGCTGTCGCCGGGCGCATCCGAGTCCGAGGGCATCCAGCACGTGCTGTCGTCTGTGCCCGGATCCGTGTCGTCCGGAGGCTCGGTGTCGTCGGGGTGGTCCGTGTCCTCGGGCTCGTCGGTGTCCACCGGGGTGCCCTCGCAGTCGTAGGCCACACCGTCGCTGCAGTCGGCCTCGGCGTCGTCTCGGTTGAGCAGGGCCAGCACGTACATGCCAGCGCCGAAGCCCATCATGGGGGCCGGGCCGTTGTAGTCGCCGGTGGTGGGATCGAGCAGCTCGGGGATGATCAGGTTGTTCTCGAGGGCCTGCTGGGTGATCCAGTCCTCGATGGCCTGGCCCTCTTCGGAGCGACAGCCTCGGCGCAGGGCCTCGGACATGCGCAGGTCCACCATGATCCATTCCTGCTCGTCGTAGGCGTCGCCGTCGTCGTTGCGCTTGTAGCCGTGGCCCGACTCCACCGCGAGGTGGTCTTCCCAGCGGGCGAAGCTCGCGGTGGCCACATCCCCAGCGGCGTCGATGGCGCCGTTGTTGAAGGCGTCCACCGCGGCGAGGTCGTCGTAGCCCCAGCCCTGCTGCAGCTCCTCGAGGTTGCCCGCCAGGGCTCCGTCTTCGTCCCGCAGCCAGGTGCACATGGCCACCGCCACGCCGTCGGCCACCTCCCGGTACCAGTCCGCCCGATCGCTATCGCCGATGGCGTCGGCCAGCTCGGCGGCCTCGCGCAGGCCCCGGACGGCCCAGGCGCTCGAGTAGGTGAAGTGCTTCTGGTGGCCGTTCCAGTGCCGTTCCCAGATGCTGGAGTCGGCGATGATGAGGCCCTGGCCGTTCGCGTCTTGTTCGATGAGCTGGGCGAGCACGTCGGCGAGCTTGTCGAAGATGACTTCCCGATTGCTCTCCACGAAGGCGATGTCACCGCCCTGATCCACCCACTCACCCAGGGCCCACAGCAGCAAGCCGAAGTTGTCGAACTCCACGTTGGGTCCGTTGTGGTCGCTGTCGGACCACTCCGAGCCGTCCCCGTAGCAGCGGCACACCGAGACCGAGTAGTCCAGCCCCTGGACATAGTCCTTGTAGTCGTTGGCCTTGTCCTGCAGCAGGAAGGCGATGGCGGCCTGGGCTTCGTCGATGTAGCCGGCCTCGGTCAGGCCGCGGATGGCGTAGGCGCCGTCGCGCACCCAGGCGATGTTCCAGGTGTGGGCGAAGCCGCCCTCGCCGGCGGCCAGGGGCAAGGAGGCGGGCAGCTGGCCGTGGGCGTCGCCTTCCTCGACCACCTGGCCCATCTTGAGTGTGACCAGCTGCTGGCGGTAGACGAGCAGCTCGTCGTCGCTGATCTCGTCGGGAACGATGCCCTGGGCGAGCCAGGAATCCCAGGCGCTGCGCTCGTCGGCCAGGATGGCGGCTGCGTCGCGACCCGCGATCCAGGTCTCGACCTGCCCGGCTACGTCAGCGCTGTCCCAGTCCGAGAAGAAGGCCTGCACCACGCCGATGGTGCGCTGCTCGCGGGCGCCGACGGTCAGGGTCCACTGGTAGCCACCCACCAGGTCGTCACCCTCGAGGCGGGCGGACTGGGTGCCGCAGTCGCCCGCCAGCGTGCCGCCGGATCCAACCGTGGTCCAGACGTCGCTGCAGCCGGTGGTGGTGGTGGTGTCCAGCGGGACGTAGCGCATGCCCAGGCCACTGGACGAGCCCCACTCCGACAGGATGGCGCCGTCCTCGGCCCATAGCGCCTCGCCGTCGTCGTGGGCGCCGTCGCCGTCGCTGTCCTGACCGAGGTGGAAGTTGTGGAGCGAGAAGGCGTCGAGGGTGACCTCGCTGCCGCCGGCGGGGGTGAGCTGCAGCAGGTGCACGAAGCCGGGGACCTCGAGGGTCAGCGGCGCGAACACGTACTCCGTGATGGTCAGATCACCCTGGGAGCGATCGATGGCCAGGATGCCGGTGCCCTGCTCGTAGCTGTAGCCGCTCGAGGAGGTGAGCCAGCCCGTGTGCGCATCGCCGTTCATCCCGAAGTAGCTGTCGTACAGCAGGTCCCGGGTCTCCTCCGAGCCGGCATCGTACTGCTGGTAGAGGTGATCCGAGAAGACGTCGATGATGGGGCCGTTGCTGTTGTTCCCGTTGAGCACCACGACGCTGCGTCCGTTGGCTGACACCAGCTTGTCGTAGCTGTGGTGGGGATCGACGTCGGCCTGGGCGGCCAGGACGAGCAGCGGGAGGAGGAGGGACATGGCTGACCTCGGGCTGCGAAGTGGGGTGGGGCTGGGTGTCGAGACCTTGTACAACGTCACGCGGTCATAGGCACTCACGGCGGAGTCACGCTTCAGTGAAACCCACCGTTCTACAGTCGAATGCCGGTTCTCACAGGGTGGTTTTCTATGCTTTCGAGGTGCCCGTCAAAAGCTGCGCCAGCGCAGGGTGCGGCTCTTGTTTTGTCTTCGAAGCTCCGGTTAGGGCTCTTGCCCTTTGACCTGCCTGTCAGCCCTTTTCTCCGT
>CAZHIK010001239.1:0-2785 GCA_964532635.1 uncultured Enterobacterales bacterium | reverse complement strand
GGTGCTGCCATCCGCGGCCGTCTGCTCGAGGGTGAGCGTCTGGCGACCGGGCAGGTTGAGGTTGACGAAGATGAGGGCCTGGATGCCATAGGTCTTCTGCCGGAACAGGGCGCCTACCTCACCGCGGATCGGGTAGTACGGCACCCGCAGGCGCTCGTCGGACTCCCCGCGGAAGTTGGCGACGCCCACGCCGACACCGCCGCCCACGAACACGTCCAGCGCGTCCATGGCCTGCATCTTGTCGTACTTGAGGATCAGGTGGGCGTCGTTGTAGCCCGAGCCGAGGCCCAGGCCCGCCGATGCCGCCAGCCGGTTGGTCTTGTCGGCCCAGTACAGCCCCTCGATCCCGATGACCGCGTCACCCCGCACCTTCTCGATGGTCGTGTCCTCGCCGATCTTGACCTTCTCGCCGGTCTCCTCGCCGTTCTGGTTCAGCTCGTCGAAGCTGGGGAAGCTGGCTGGATAGCCCCCCGGGATGACGATGGTGCCCACGCGGGGACCGATACCGAACATGTAGATGGAGTTGCCCGCGTAGGCGGCGGGGGACCACCCGAGCAGGGCGATGCCGACGAGGGAGGCGGAAAGAAAGCGCATGGGTCGCTCCGTGGATGAGGGCCCGGCTGGACGGTGTCCGGGACGATTCGCACGCTTCGTCGCAACATCATACGGCGAAGCCGACCCGCGGGCCACCACCAGGCTCGGGGTGCGGAGGTTCCGCTGGCCAGCCCCCCCGAACACCCCCCCGAGCAGCCCGAAGAGCTCCCGCCCTACTGGCCGCCGCCCGACAGGCCCGTGCACATCGCGGCCTCCCTCGCCCTGGTGAGCGCGCTGGGCTCGGGCCTCATTGGAGGCATGATCGGGGGGCTGCTGATCTCCGATCTCGCGGCGATGCTCCGCCACCAGGGTGAGATCGGGCAGGGCGCGCTGGCCGCTGTCGTGCTCGCCCTGTTCGCCCTGGTCCCGGGCCTGGCGTGCTGGGCTGCGGGGCGCAGGATGATGGCACAGCGCGGCCACGAACCGCTGATCGCGCCACGCGCGTCACGCGCGTTGCTCGTCTGCGTCTTTTTTATAGGCTTGACGACAGCCTGGGTGCTCGGCGTACCCACACCGTGACGCCAACAGGTCGATAACGTCGTCCACGTGGGCTCTTTCGAAGATCTGCAGCAGCTTGACCCCAGAAATGGATAGGTGTTTACAGGTCAGTACATATTGCCCTGAAAGCTCTTTCGACCCCGTCAGAATCGCCATGGCTTTTTCACGTCCAGGCCGAATTGTAGACTGATGTCATGCTACCCCCTGAGCTTCACGCCATGCTTACCGAGCTGGGCGTGTCGGTGCCGACGTGCCGACGCATCCTCGTAGTGGACGACGAGCCGGGCAACCTGGTGGTCCTCGAAGCGCTGCTCGAGGACGACTGGGATGTGAGCACCGCCAGCAGCGGTGCCGAGGCCATGGCGGTGCTGGCCGAGGAGGGTCCGGTCGACCTGGTGATCGCCGACCAGCGGATGCCGGGCATGACAGGCGTGGAGCTGCTCGCGGAGATCGCCCGCCGCTACCCCGCCACCGTGCGCATCGTACTGACCGCCTACACCGACGTCGAGCCCATGATGGCTGCGGCGAACCTGGGCCTGGTGTACCGCTTCCTGCTCAAACCCTTCGATCCCGTGGAGATGAGGGCCATCGTCGAGGACTCCATGGGGCTCAAGGGCTGGGCCGCCACTCTGCTCAGCCTGGTCCTTGCGTTGGACGCCCGCCACAAGGACCTCGAGCACAGCACCGAGGCGCTGCACGAGGCACGGGAGCGCCTGCTGGCCGAGGAGCGGCTGGCCACCCTGGGCCAGCTGGTCTCGGACATGACAGACGAGCTGAACAACCGCAGCGCCGCCCTGTCCCTGCTGTTGGGGCTGGTGCGCCAGACCGTGCTCGATCCCCCGGTGTTCCGGGCGGCCGAGGAAGCCTGGGCCGATCTGGGCGCCCTGCGGGAGCTGCTTCAACAGGTCAGGGACTACACCCGCGCTACCTCCGGTGACTTCTGCGTGGAGCGCATCGATCCCCGCGAGCTGATGCAGAAGACCATGGAGCTGTTCCTGATGGAGGATCTGGGGCACCGCTGCCCAGTCCAGGCCCACTGCGATCCGGATTTGGACACCGTCAAGGTGGACGCCACCCGGCTCCAACAGGCGCTGCTGGCGCTGCTGCGCAACGCGGCCCGAGCCAGCGACGCTGGCCGAAGCATCGACATCGCGGCCCGCAGGCTTCCCTCCGGCGTCGCGCTGGAGGTGGAAGACCACGGCCAGGGCATGGACGCCGAGCAGCTCGCCAACGCCACGGAGCCCTTCCACAGTGGTTTCTCGTCCTCCGGCATCGGCCTGGGGCTCGAGATCGTTGGGCTGGCGGCCAAGGCGCACGGTGGAAGGCTCAGCCTGGACAGCGCACCGGGTCGTGGCACCAAGGCCCGCATCGAGCTGCCCACCAGGGTGATGGGAGGCAACGATGTGGCGTGATCCCATCGATCTGGTGCGCTCCTTCATGGACGGTCACAAGCCGCCCATGCTGCTGTGGATGGCCCCGCACGCCCGCGAGGCGTTGGCGGCCCGGCTCCACCAACTCCCCGGCGAAGCCTCGGTGATCGAGGTCCCCTCGGATCCGGCCCCCATCGGCCCCGGAATCCTCGTGATGACCGCGCAGGATCTCACCGGCCCCCACAGGGAGGCCCTGCTGGAGCTCCGGGAGGCCGGCCTGCCCGGCCGGCCCATCGTGTTGGGGGTGACGGCCAACCGGGAGC
>CAZHIK010001238.1:0-2789 GCA_964532635.1 uncultured Enterobacterales bacterium | reverse complement strand
GCAGGGATCCCGGATCACCCGGCCTTCTCCCCTGCAACTGGGGCAGGTGGTGCGGATCCGGAAGAAGCCCTGGGCCTGGATGACCTCGCCCTGGCCGCCGCAAGTGCCGCAAGCGACGGGCTGGCTGCCCGGCGCGGCGCCGGAGCCCTGGCAGGTCTCGCAGACCTTGTGCTTGGGGACGGTCAGCTCGTGGGTGCAGCCGTGGACAGCGTCGAGGAAGTCGATCTCGAGGGGATACTCGATGTCGGCGCCCTTGCGCGCCCGGCGCCGCCCCGCGCCGCCCATGTCGCCAAAGCCGAACAGATCGCCGAAGATGTCGGAGAAGTGGCTGAAGATGTCGTCGACGTTCTGGAAGCCGGCCTGGTAGCCAGCCCCGCCCAGCCCCTGGTGGCCGAAGCGATCGTAGGCGTCGCGCTTCTGGGGGTCGGAGAGCACCTGATAGGCTTCGCTGACCTCCTTGAAGCGCGTCTCGGCGTCGGCTTCCTGGTTGCGGTCGGGGTGGTACTTGAGCGCGAGCTTGCGGTAGGCCTTCTTCAGCTCGTCGGGCCCAGCGGCACGCTCGACGCCCAGCACCTCGTAGTAGTCACGCTTCTCGGACACTCATCCTCCGACGCACACCCGCTGTGGACGAGGAGCGGTGCTGTGGGCACCGCTCCGAAGGGGAACAGGGGGGCGGCTAGGCTTCCTCGAACTCGGCGTCGATGACGTCGTCGCGAGGAGGAGCACCGGCGTCGGCACCGGGAGCGGCACCCGGAGGGGGACCACCGGGCATGGGGCCGGCATCCGGAGGAGGCTCGGCGCCACCGCTGGCCTTGTACATGACCTCGGCCAGCTTGTGGGTGGCCTTCTGCAGGTCGTCGAACGCGGCCTTGAGGGCGTCGGGGTCGTCCTTGTCCAGGGTCTCCTTGGCCTTGGCCAGCTCGGCCTCGAGGGCTTCGGCCTCGGCAGCGGGGAGCTTGTCCTTGTTCTCCGACATCATCTTTTCGGTCTGGTAGACCATGGTGTCGAGCTGGTTGCGGTTCTCGATGATGTCGCGGCGACGCTGGTCTTCGGCTTCGTTGGCGGCGGCGTCGTTCACCAGCTTGTCGACCTCGTCCTTGGACAGGCCGGACGACGAAGTGATGGTGATGTTCTGCTCACGGCCGGTGGCCTTGTCCTTGGCGGTGACGTTCAGGATGCCGTTGGCGTCGATGTCGAACTTGACCTCGATCTGGGGCATGCCGCGGGGGGCCGCCGGGATGCCGTCGAGGCGGAAGGTGCCCAGCAAGCGGTTGTCCTTGGCCATGGGGCGTTCGCCCTGGTAGACCTGGACGTCCACGGCGGTCTGGTTGTCGGCCGCGGTGGAGAAGATCTCGCCCTTGCTGGTGGGGATGGTGGTGTTGCGGGTGATGAGCACCGTGTGCACACCGCCGAGGGTCTCGATGCCCAAGGACAGCGGGGTGACGTCGAGCAGGAGCATGTCCTTGACGTCGCCGGAGAGCACGCCGGCCTGGATGGCGGCGCCCTGAGCCACGACCTCGTCGGGATTGAGGGTGCGGTTGGGCTCGCGGGCGAACAGCGCCTTGACCTTGGCCTGGACCAGGGGGATGCGGGTGGAGCCACCGACCAGCAGGACCTCGCGGATCTGCGATGCGGTGACGCCGGCGTCCTTGATGGCCTGGCGGCATGGGGACAGGGTGCGCTCGACGATGGGCTCGATCATCTGCTCGAACTTGGCCCGGGACAGGTCGCGCTGGAAGTGCTTGGGACCCGAGGCGTCAGCGGTGAGGAAGGGCAGGTTGATGTTGGAGGACTGGGCCGTGGACAGCTCGATCTTGGCCTTCTCGGCGGCGTCCTTGAGGCGCTGGACCACCATCTTGTCGCGGGCGACGTCGATGCCGGTCTCGGTCTTGAACTCGGCGATCATCCACTCGATCAAGGCCTGGTCGATGTCGTCGCCGCCCAGGTGGGTGTCACCGGCGGTGGACTTGACCTCGACCACGTCGTCACCCACCTCGAGGACCGAGATGTCGAAGGTGCCGCCGCCGAAGTCGTACACGGCGATGATCTGGTCGTCCTTGGCGCCGTAGGCCAAGGCCGCAGCGGTGGGCTCGTTGATGATGCGCTTGACCTCGAGGCCCGCGATGCGGCCGGCGTCCTTGGTGGCCTGGCGCTGGGCGTCGTTGAAGTACGCGGGAACGGTGATCACGGCTTCGGTGACCGCCTGACCCAGGTAGCGCTCGGCTTCACGCTTGAGCTTCTGCAGCACCATGGCCGAGATCTCGGGGGCGCTGTGATCCTTTCCACCCACGTGGACGCGAACGCCGCCGTCGGGAGCGCGCACGACCTTGTAGGGCACGCGATCGATCTCGCGCTTGGCCTCGTCGAAGCGCAGACCCATGAAGCGCTTGATAGAGAAGACGGTGTTCTCGGGGTTGGTGATGGCCTGGCGCCGGGCCACGGTGCCCACGAGACGCTCGCCGTCCTTGGCGAAGCCCACCACCGAGGGGGTGGTGCGACCGCCTTCTTCGTTGACGATCACTGTGGGCTTGTCGCCTTCCATGATCGAGACGACCGAGTTCGTGGTGCCGAGGTCGATACCGATGATCCTACCCATGGTTGTTCTTACCTCCATGAAGGGCTCTCACCCTCGCTCCCTGAATCGAACACTTCCTGCATATTCTGCTGCAAACGGTCCTTTCTATGGAGTCGAGGGCCTGGTTTCCAGGGGACGCGGCAAAGCTAATCGCGGGCCTCGGGGCGTCAAGCATCGGAAGCGCCCCCGTGGAGCGGATCCTGACAGCGCTGTC
>CAZHIK010001237.1:0-2789 GCA_964532635.1 uncultured Enterobacterales bacterium | reverse complement strand
TGTTGTTCCTGCTGCTCCTGGCGGCGTGGATGCTGTGGCGCGCCAGCGACGATCGAGCGCGGGTGGCGCGCATCCTGCTGGTAGCCGGTGCCGCCGTGGCGCTGGGCAGCGCCCCGTATCTCTACTACTACCTGGTGATCCCCATCGGAGAGGACCTGCTCCTCTACCCGAACCAGCTCGATCCGAGCACGCTGCTCGAGCGCCCGGAGAACCCCAACACCTCACTGCCGGGCTGGTTCGTCCACGCCAAGAGGCAGGCCCTGAACCTCGGTGTCGCCAAAGCCGAGATCGGGCTGCAGGAGCCGCCGCTGCTGGTCACCAAGGACCACGCCCTGGGCTGGCTGGCCATGGGCTTGGGCGCCTTGGCGTTGGGGCTTCGGTGGCGCGGACGGGCCCAGGCCGAAAAGGGGCTGCCCCACCCCGCCTTCTGGCTGCTGCCGGCCCTGGCCTGCGCGATCATCGCCACGGGCTACTGGCTCATGCTGGGACCCGCCCGACCCTTCAGCATCGCCGGCCGTCCCATCCCCATGCCCCTGGGCTGGATCTGGCACCTCTGGCCGGGGATCCGGCACTTCGCCTCCACCTACCGCCTGGCGCTGGGGGTCCTGCTCACCACCGCCCTGCTCGCCGGGCTGGGGCTCGATCTCGTGCTGGCCCGAGTGAGCGGGTGGAAGCGCGCAGCCCTGGCGATCGTGGCGGGTAGCGCGCTGCTGGCCGAGGGCCTGCTGCTGGACGGGACCACCCACCCCCTACCCAGCCTGGACCTCGAGCCCCACCCTGTCCACCTCGAGCTGGCCGCCATGGACGACGGGGGCGCGGTGCTGGAGATCCCCTGGTGGGCCACGCCATCGATGCAGAACCAGCAACTGGCCGTCTACTGGCAGGTCATCCACCAACACCCGATCCACCACCGCGAGCAGGGATCCATCCCCACGCAGCAGCTCACCGCCTTCGTGAAGGGCATGAACGACATCCTGGGCCACACCCACCTCGACTCCTCGCTGCCCATCAGCCCCGAGCTGCCGGCAGCCTGGTTCGTGGTTCACGTCCACGCCCTGGATCACCACCATCGCCATGCGATCATCGACCAGGTCGAGCGCTTCGCCACGCTGGAGCGCAGCTACTCGGATCCCGAGGTCCGCCTGTACCGGGCCCATGAGCGCTGACCGGAGCAGCGGGTAAGATTGGAGGCCGTCCCCTCGGTCACATCGAGCGCCATGTCCCCTGCCGATGCCACCCCACCCCCGCGCCCAGCACTCGGTCGCCGGCTGGTGTTCGCCGTCGTCACGGTTCTGGTGGTACTGGGAGGGATCGAGCTGGCGCTGCGAGCGACGGGCTGGCTGCAGGCCGATCGCCCCGAATCGGTGCTGTCTTTCCAGCAAAAGGGGCCCTTCGCGCCCATCCCCACCGACGGTGGCCTGGTGCTGCCCTCGGGCTACCCCCGGGCTGTGCTCGAACCCAAGCGGGGGCATCGCGTCCTGCTGGTGGGCGGCTCGGCCGCCCTGGGCGCGGGCTACACACCCTTCGCGGCCATGTCGGGGCAGCTCGAGCGCTGGCTGCGCTACGCCGATCCCGCCCAGCCCGTCGAGGTGATCGACATGGGCATCGGCGGGGTGGCCTCGGCCCAGGTGCTCGAGCTGCTGCGCGAGAGCCTGCCCTCGGCAGAGGCCGACCTGGTGGTGATCTACAGCGGCAACAACGAGATGCTCGAGGCAATGGTGGTGCAGACCATGGACCCCGAAGCCCAGCGCACCCAGGCGGCGCGCCATGCTCTGTGGTCCCTGCACCTGTTCCGCCTTATCCAGCGGCTGGTGCCCGAGCGCCCCGAGCCCACCGGCGATCGCCCCGGCGGCTCTGTCCACGAACAACGGGTCTCCCTGAGCGACGCCAAGCGAGCCGAGGCCCGAGAGCAGTACCGCCGCAACCTGCGCGACATGGTGGGCGTGGCCCGCCAGGCCGACGTGCCCATCGTGATCTCCACCGTGGCCACCAACCAACGCGACCACTCGGACCCCGGCGGCTCCCCCCAGGAGCGCGAGCTGTACGAGCGCGGCCGCCAGGCCCTGGCCGAGGGCGATCTCGACGCCGCTCGCGAGGCCTTCGCGGCGGCGGAAGAGCGCGCTGCTCGGCCCTCCCGCGCGGATCGGGTGCTGGCGGAGATCGTCCTGGAGGTGGCCCGCGACCAGGCCGTGGTCGGCTGCGACGTGCGCGCCCGGCTGGCCGAGCAGGCCCAGCACGGCATCCCCGGACTCGACCTCTTCTACGACTCCTGCCACCCCAACCACCACGGCCACGAACGCATCGCGGCCGCCATGGCACGCTGCGCTTTGCAGGCCGTGGAGCGCAACCCCAGCGCCCTCGGCGAGCAGGCCCCGACGCCCACGGGCGGCTGGAGCCCCTGGCGCCTGGACCACCACACGGGCAAGTGGGACGCCCAGCTGCCCCCCGACGACGGAAGCCCCGAAGCGGCGGCCGCAGCCGGTCACCTGGCCTTCGCCCAGCAGCACCCCAAGCTGGCCTCGAGCCACTACCAGCTGCGCGAATCCGGCAGCGGCATATCGCACACGGCTCCGGACCTGCTGCTGGGCGCCGGACACCGCACTCACGGCACGCTCGCGCGGCTGCGCCGGCGCACCGGTGCGCGTGCGGTCGTGTTGATGAAGCCGTCTTTCGGGCTCGGCCGCTTTGATCTCTGTGTGATACCGGTACATGACGGTGTGCGCGCCGGCCCGCGTGTACTGCTTACCCGCGGCGTGCTGAACCGTCTGTCGGCTGCAGGCCCGCGTGAC
>CAZHIK010001236.1:0-2790 GCA_964532635.1 uncultured Enterobacterales bacterium | reverse complement strand
CCCCACGACGAAGCCTCCCGCTTCGTGGGCAGCCTCGGCCGCAGCGTCGGGCAAGCCGGGGCAGGCCCCGTTGACCAGCACGCAGCCCGCCTCGGCGATGGACCGCCCCAGGGCGGCCACACGTTCGCGGATCGCAGGATCTTCCAGCAGGCGGCCGGAGGCCGACCCCATCACACCAACCTTGAGCTTCATCTCTCCTCCTGGGAACTCAGCGCTCGGCACCCCACAGCAGGTAGACCCCGCCCGCCCCATCGGCAGCCCCGGGGGCACCGATGAGCACATCACCGAAGCCATCGCCGGTGGCGTCTCCGGGCAAGGCCACCGCGGCACCAGCGCGGTGGTCGTCGTCGTCACCATAGAACTTGGCATCCGAGCCGCAGGAACACAGGCTGCCAGCCAGGGGGCCGAGCACCAGGTAGGCCACGCCGTTGTCGCTGGCGGCCAGGTCGGCCGTCGGCGCGCCCACCAGGATGTCGTCCACCCCGTCGCCGTCCACGTCCCCACCCGCCACGGCGGTTCCCGCCTGGATGCCTTCGATGTCGCCGCCGAAGGTGGCCAGGGCGCTGGTCAGCTCCATGGCCGAGTCGGTGATGGGACCGGTCACCAGGTAGGCCGTGCCGCCCTCGCTGGCACGGTTGTCGCTGTGTGGCGCGCCCACGAGCAGGTCGGCGTAGCCGTCACCATCGGTGTCACCGGCCGCCGCCACCGCTGCGCCTGCCGAGTCCCCTGCGGCCTCCGCCATCATGGTCACATCGGCGCTGCCCATGTGGACGATGCCCGCGAGGGGTCCCCGGAAGAGATAGGCGGCCCCCGCGTCGCTACCCCGGCCGCTCTGGCCCGGGGCACCGATCAAGAGCTCGTCCAGGCCATCACCGTCGATGTCGCCCACCTGTGCCACCGCGGCTCCGGCCCGATCCCCGACCTCGGCCCCCTCTACGCGAGCGAACGCGTCGCTCTCCCCGAGCGTACCAGCCGAGGTTGCGTCCAGCAGGAGCACGGCGCCCCGCTCGTCGTCATCTCCGGGGGCCCCCAGCACCATGTCGATCCCACCGTCACCATCGAGGTCCGCGCCGCCGCCCACCGCTCGACCCAGCTCTGCGGCCGGATCGCTGGGGCCGACGGCGGCCTGGGCCGCCTCCGTGCCCAGGTCTCCGGCCAGGGGACCCACGAGGAGGTAGGCGGCCCCTGTTCCGCCCGCCGCACCGGGTGCTCCCACGACGAGATCGGCGTAGCCATCCCCGTCGACATCGCCAAGGGCAGCCAGGGCGCTCCCGAACAGCTCCCCGTCTTCGCCGGCGATCCGTGCGTCGGCGTACCAAAGGCTGGTGGCCCCCGCCGCTGTGGACGCCGAGGCGCCCAGTATCAGATAGGCGGCGCCGCTGTCGTCCTGCCAGCTCGGCGCCCCGACCAGCAGATCCTGGAGGCCGTCGCCGTCCACGTCTCCGGCCGCGGCCACGGCGGAGCCAGCGCCGTCCGCGGCGCCCTCTCCCGCGAGGGCCCACTCGGCGCTGTCGGTGTAGCGCACGTCGTTGTTGCCGTCGCAGTCGTTGTCGTCGCCGTCGTTCCACTCGAAGGCACCGGGGTGGATGGCCGCGTCTCCGTCCTGACAGTCGGTTCCGCCGTAGTCCAGCGCGTCGTATCCGTCCCCATCCTGGTCGTAGTCGGAGCCGCCGTCGCAGTCCTGGTCAACGCCGTCGTACCACTGCTCGGCCGCGCCGGGGAAGACGTCCGCGTCGGTGTCGTCACAGTCCCCTCCCCCCACCTCGGCGTCGCTGTCATAGCCGTCCCCATCCTGGTCGTGGTCCGAGCCCCCACTGCAGTCCTGGTCAACGCCGTCGTACCACTGCTCCACGGCATCGGGATTGACGTCGGGGTCGAGATCGTCGCAGTCGTCGCCGCCGACCTGCTCAGCATCGTAGCCGTCGCCGTCGTGGTCGCTGTCGGATCCTCCGCTGCAGTCGGCGTCCACGCCGTCCCAGGGTGCGTCGTAGACCCCAGGATGGACGGAGGGATCGGTGTCGTCGCAGTCCTCACCGCCGTAGTCGAGGCTGTCGTAGCCGTCACCGTCCTGGTCGTAGTCCGAGGCTCCGTCGCAGTCCTGGTCCCAGCCGTCGTACCAGCGCTCGGCGGCCTCGGGATGGGTGGCGCTGTCCGTGTCGGCGCAGTCCCCCGCGCGGTCGCAGTAGCCGTCGGGGGCACTGCAAGCCTGGAGCCACAGCTGATCGTCGCCCCAGCCGTCACCGTCGCCGTCCCGAAACCAGAGCTCACCAAGCCCTACCGACGCATCAGCATCGTCGCAGTCCACCGCTTCGGTGAAGCCGTCAGCGTCGCGGTCGCGAGCGCAGCCTGGACCGATGGCCCCCGCAACCCCGGCGAGCAGGGCCAGACGCAACAGGGATCGCATCAGTCCTTGCTACAGCGCATCATCAGGCTGGAGCAGCGCACCGTGACGCTCTCCCCTGCAGCCACCGTGACGGTGCCAGCAGGGACGGGGGCGTCACCGCCGAACCAAGCGGAGATGCTGTAGGTGCCAGGAGGCACGGAGCCCAGGGGGAAGCTTCCCTGGTCACCCTGGAGCATGATCTTGGTGGCGTCGCCGACCAGGCTCACGCTGGCGCCGCCGGAGCCGGTGGGCTTGGCAGCGGGCTTGGGAGGCTCGGGCGCAGGCTCGGGCTCGGGCCTGGCGGTCGGTGCAGGCTCGGGCTGGGGCGCGGGCTCGGGCGCGGGCCCGGCCGCCGGCGCGGGCGCCGGCGCGGGCGCGGCCGGCGGCGCGGGCGCGGGGTGCGCGGG
>CAZHIK010001235.1:0-2791 GCA_964532635.1 uncultured Enterobacterales bacterium | reverse complement strand
GTCGCAGTCCTCGCTGGTGTCGTAGAGGTAGGGATCCTCGTCCTCGCACAGGCAGGCCCCGCTGCCGGCGTAGCCGTCACCGTCGGCGTCCTGGTAGCGCTCCTCGCAGCCCGCGGCGCCGGGATCGTTGTTGCTGCCGTCGCAGTCGTCGTCGGCGTCGGTCCAGCAGCGCTCCGTGGCGTCCGGGTTGACGTCGGGGTCGCTGTCGTCGCAGTCCCCGTCCACCAGGGTTCGCCCGCTGGGCTGCTCGCAGCCGGGCCAGGCGGTGGCGGGATCGCCGAAGCCGTCGCCGTCGATGTCGCGGTACCAGGTGACCGCGTCCACCGCGTTCTCGTCCACTCGACCATCGCAGTCGTCGTCCACGCCATTGCAGATCTCATCCGCCCCGATGTTGACGCTGGGATCGTAGTCGTTGCAGTCGCCGCGCTCGAGGGACCAGCCGTCGATGGGGCCGCAGTGCTGGGTGCTGTAGGCGCTCAGGCCGTAGCCGTCGCCGTCCGCGTCCACGTAGTACCACTCGCCGCCGGCCGCGTCGTCGTCCACCTCACCGTCGCAGTCGTCGTCCACGCCGTTGCACTGCTCGGGGGCCGCGGGGTGGATGGTGTCGTCGTGGTCGTCGCAGTCGCCGTCGAGCACACCGAAGCCGTCGCGATCCTGATCGTTGAGGGAAGCGCAGGCCCAGAGGGGGAGCAGCAGGAGGATGTGGCGCATGGTGCTTCGATCTCGTCGTGGGCACGCATCATATCAGGGGTGTCCACGCGCCGGGGCACGAAGCCCCGCCCTGGTATCAGAGCTCCTCGAACCACCCGCGGATCGCCGCTGGAGCCTCCTCGAGCCAGCCGTGGTGGGCCTCGGGATCGAGAATCAGCTCCGTGGCGACGCCTTGGGCCTCCAGGGCTTCCGCGTAGCCGTACATGGTGTCCACCGGCACCACCTCGTCCTGTTCGCCGTGGAGGAACAAGGTGGGTGGGTGGTCGACCGGCGGCTCCGGGACGCTGCAGATGACCCCACCGCAGGTGGCCCAGCTGGCGCTCTGGATGGCCAGGGCCCGGAAGCGGCCGGAGTAGGACAGGGCCATGCGGCTGGTCATGTAGCCACCGCTCGAGATGCCGGTGGCGTACAGCGCGTCGGGATCCAGGGGCCCCAGCTCGCCGGCCTCGATGCCGGCCAGCAGCCCGAGCATCAGCGTGTGATCCCGGCTGCTTTCCCAGGTGAAGCTCCAAGGCATCACGTTGGTGTCCCACCAGGTGGCGTCCAGGCGCGTGGCGGGTGCGACGACGGCGAAGCCGTCATCCAGCAACTCCGCCGTCAGCTGCGCCTGCCACCAGCCGCCCCAGGCGTCGTCCACCCTCGCCTCGAAGCTGTGGATGGTGCCGTGGCCGGTGCCCTGGAAGACGACGGCGACGGGCCAGCCGGCATCAGGGGGCTCGCCTGCCGGGAGCTGCCAGCGGACGCGGCGGGACACGCCGCCGTCCTGGAAGCGGCTGGTGTGGTGGGCGCAGGTGATGGTGGTGCCGTCGTCGGTGCAGGGGGTGGTGGGGCCGGCGGTGGGGGGATCGGTGTGGTCGTGCTGCCAGGTGGGCTCGGGGGCGCAGGCGAGGAGGAAGAGCAGGCAAAAGGTGGAGGTACCGAGTTTCATTGGAGACGATGACCTACCGATGGAGGCTGGAGACGAAGCTCGGTACTTCCTGGACAGGACGCGGGAGAGGCAGAATTGGAGAACGGGCAGTCGGGATGGGGAACGCAGGGGCCATGAGCGACCTGCCAGGATCGGTGTCCACTGTCCATAGGCTCAACGAGAACAGAAGCTCACACACCGGCCGGTTCCACTCGGGGCAGACCTCGCTCGTAGGTACCTCCGAATAATCATCACGGGGCGATTGGCAGGCTTCCCCCTGCACCCACAAGTCCGGAGCGTTGCCCGACCATGAATTGCCCTCCAGGAGCGCCTGGGCGTCGTCCAGGAACACCCCGCTACCCGGGTTGCCGTTCAGTGTGTTCCCGGAGAGCAGAAGGCCACCGGACTCGGCCCACGCAGACGTACTCGTGGCGTACACACCATCGCCACAGCGGGTCGTCGAGCCGTGAGGGAGCGCTGCGCTTGCGGAGAACCTGTTTCCCATCAACTCATACCTTCCTGCACCAGCAAGCCAGGCCCCCGCGATCAGGTTGTCCGAAACCACACAGTCACGAACAGCGAGGAGGGGCGGCTCCCAGGTCCCCTGCTCCGCAGCCCAGATGCCCACACCGCCACCCAGATTGACACTCTCCGAAGTATCTGTGATCTCGCATCCGTCGATCTCCAACGTCCCGCCATCGACAGCCAAGGCACCCGCGAACCGATTGCCGTGAAGGGTGCAATCGGTACAGCTGAGGCTGGAGCCGCTGCCTGCGGAATAGAGACCGGCGCCCTCGTTGTCGTTGGATAGCAGCCCTGAAGCTGTGACCGAGGATCCGTTCTGCGCTGCGAGCGCAGCCGCCAACATGCCCCTTTCCCCCAAACCTGCCATCGTGCCGGAGATCTTGCAGTCGCATAGTGCTACCTGCGAGTCCGGATCGAAGGCCAACAAACCCACGGTGGCGTTCTCGGTCACTTCACAGTCCTGCGCCAGGAGGACTGCACCACCCTGGACGGAGATGCCATAGCCGAAGTCACCGTTCTCCACGGCCTGTGTGTCCCTGACTACCGTCGAAAGGAGCGTGACCCGTGAGCCTGGATAATCCGCGATGATTCCCTGACTCCAGACCTCCTGACATCCAGGGGAGACGATCCGCACAGGCACGGGATCCT
>CAZHIK010001234.1:0-2792 GCA_964532635.1 uncultured Enterobacterales bacterium | reverse complement strand
GAAGATCATGCGCATCAGGCCGGTGGAGATGAAGGGGATGGCCTGCCACAGGGCGTCGCCGAGGTTGACCCCGAACATGCCGCCGTAGTCGGCGATGGAGCTGTTCTTCAGCGCCATGTTGCCGGCCAGGATGAGCTTGTAGATGTTGACGCCGGTGCGGGCCAACCAGTAGGCCTGGACCTCTTCTTTCTGGTGGGCCGCCAGCAGCAGGCGCACTCGGGCGCCGTAGTTCATCTCGCTGACGAGCACCGTGATGATCATGATGGCCGAGACCACCACCAGCAGGGCCACGCCGGAGCGGGAGTCTCGGGAGCGGCGGCGCCTGCGCCAGGCCGCGTGGCGCGGGTGGGGCAGCGCGCCCCGGGGGCGCGTGAGCTCGGTCCACAGCCAGCGGAGAGGTCGCGTCACTGCAGATCCCCCATTTCGCCGGCCCCTTCCTGGTTCAGCCCAGAGGCGAAGACCGAGCGGGTCAGGGGCTCGGCGTACTCGAGCAGGATGGTGGTCACGAAGGTGTGATCCACCAGCTCGTCGGGGTCCTCGAGGTCGGGGGCCGAGATGACCAGCACCAGCTTGACCGCCCGGGGCAAGCGGTTGGGGGTCTCGGTGCCGATGGTGGACCACTCCTCCATCCACTCGCCGTCGAGTCCGTCGAGGAAGCGCAGGTCGAAGCGCTTGACGCCGTGGGCCAGGCGCAGTACCACGCCGTCGATGTCGGGTTCTTCGTCGATGCGGGGGGCCTCGCGGTGCAGCAGCACCTGGAGGTAGGGGTTTTCGGGATCCGGCTCGCTCCAGATGGTGATCTCGGTCTGGTCACACTCGTGGGTGTTCTTGTACAGGGGCCGGTGGGACAGGGTGGTGAACCACAGCTCGTCCACCGGATCGTTGTCCCGGGCGATGAAGACGGTCTGGTAGGTGTTGACCGCGGTGGTGCTCTGGGTGAGGTAGGCCAGCCGCAGCTCCTGGGACACGCGCTCGAGGCTGACCCGCGCGCTCTGCTGCACCCCATCGTTCATGGCCAACATGTCGCGGGCCTTCAGGCTGTTGCGCAGGGTGCCCACCACCACCGCCCCGATCATGGTGAGCAGCGCGACCGCGACCATCACCTCGATCAGCGTGAAGCCGGCACGCGCTCTGGGGGGGATTGTCTCGCGCAGGAATCGCGAAGCGATGGGCAGACGCCCGCGAAGCGGGGGTCGCACGGGCGCAGAGGCGCAGAGGGCGCTGCAGCTTGGCGCCGAGTCGCGATGTCGCCGGCTCCCGCTTTCTGGAGAGGCTTCCGCTCCGGCTGGCGCGGCATTGGGGCGGGAAGCTGCTTCGCTCGAACGGAGCGGCAGCCCCAACAAATCGACGTCGCAGGCCGACGAGGCGTCGCTCGCCAGCCACCATCGTCCTTGCTCTCTGCGGCTCTGCGTCTCTGCGCGAGCTTCCGAACGATGAGCCGCCGACGCTGCAGCCTGGCCCTTGGCGGCTTGGCGGCTTTGCGCGAGCTTCGAATGCAGCAGTCGGAGTCCCTTCACTTGCCACCCCCCGTGGGCAGGGAGTGACGCGTACCGGGGATGCTGATGGAGCCGGAGCTTCCGCCGCTACCGCCGCTGCTCTTGCCGCCGGAGCCGCCGCCCGGGCTGTTGCCGCCGCGGGAGGTGCCGCCGCCGCTCTTCTTGCTGCCGCTCGAGCCACCGCTCGAGCCACCCATGGCTGCGGACATCAGCTGCAGGGCGCTCGAGTTGATGATGTGGGTGGTGATCTCGACCTGGTCGAGCTCGTCTTCGTTTTCGCCCCACCACACCAGCACCCGGACCTCGCGGATGTAGCCGCCCAGCAGATCGCTGATCATGTCGGAGCTGACGCCCATGTCGTCCAGGCCTGGCTGCTGGGTCTGGCCGTCTCGGCCGGTGGCGGAGCCCCGCTCGCTCGAGCTGGCCTGGTCGTAGTCCTGCTCGCCCCAGTAGCCCTGCCCCGCGAGGCTCTCGGCGGCGCCGCTGAAGTCACCCCCCAGCTCCAGCTCGATCTTGCGCACGGTGTAGGCCCACTGGAAGTCCTCGTAGGCATCGTCCACGTCGAGGTTCAGGTCGAGGCCCTCCATGTCGCCGAAGTCCTCGAAGTCGCCTTCCTCCTCGATGTCCTGCTCGCCGAAGCCGTCGCTCTCCATCATCAGCTGGACCTCGGCCATCTTCTCCTTGGCCAGCATGGTGGCGATGAGCAGCCGCTCGGTCTCGGTGGTCATGAGCACGGCTGTGGCCTGGGAGTGCACCAGCACCGTGAGCGCCCCGGCCAGGATGGCCACGGCGATCATGATCTCGAGCAAGGTGAACCCCGCCCGACGGCTCCGAGTCTTTGTCTCGCGCAAAGACGCAAAGTCGCCAAGACGCTGGGGTTGCCGGGCGACGTTGGCGGCGAGATGCAGCGTTGCTTTGGTCTCGCGCAAAGACGCAGAAATCGCAGAGCGATGGGCAGACGCCCGCGAAGCGGGGGTCGCGCGGACGCAGAGGTCGCTGCAGGTCGGCTCCCGGGCGCAGCGCCTCCGGCTCCCGATTTCGGGAGGGGCTTCCGCTCCGGCTGGCGTGACGCTCTGGAGGGAAGCAAGGTTCCTCGAACGGAGCGGCAGCCCCCAACTCGAAGCGTCACAGCCTGCCGATGCTTCGCTCGCCAGCCACCGGCATCCATGCTCCGCGATCCTCTGCGCCTCTGCACGAGCCTCCCTCCCCTGCACCGCGGAACAACGCTCCCGGCGAAGCCCCATCGACGCCACAACCAGGACCTTTGCGTCTTGGCGTCTTTGCGCGAGCTTCGAC
>CAZHIK010001233.1:0-2798 GCA_964532635.1 uncultured Enterobacterales bacterium | reverse complement strand
AGACCTCGGCCATGCCGCCCGTGGCGATCTTCTCGAGCAGGTGGTACTTGCCGAAGACCTCGGGCTGGTTCGGTGTGGGCAAGGTGGACTCCGTGTTCGCGATGCCCGAGAACCCTAACCGGAAAACGGCGACTCCATGAGCACCACTTCCCCCTCCCCCTCACTCCTGGAGCTCCTCGGAATCGTCGAACAGGTGCGGGATCCCGGCGGCTGCCCCTGGGACCGCGCCCAGACCCGCGAGAGCCTGCGCCCCTACCTCGTCGAGGAGGTCTACGAGCTTGTCGAGACCATCGAGACCGGCGACATCGACGGACAGTGCTCCGAGCTGGGGGACACGCTCTTCCTGCTGCTGCTGATCGCGCGCATCGCGCGCGAAGACGGCGACTTCGATTTGGAGCGCGCCTGCGCGGGCATCGTGGCCAAGATGCGTCGCCGTCATCCTGGAATCCTCAGGCCCGCAGAGGACGAGCCCAGCTTCGACGGTGCGCCCGCCTCCTGGGAAGCGGCCAAGGCGAGGGAGCGTGCCGCGAACAAGCAGAGGCGCTCGGTGCTCGACGGGATCCCCGCGGCCCTCCCCGCGCTGATCCGCGCCCACCGTGCAGGCGAGAAGGTCAGCCGTGTGGGCTTCGACTGGCCCAGCGTGGACGGCGTACGCGACAAGGTCGATGAGGAACTGGGTGAGCTGGACCGCGCT
Source organism: uncultured Enterobacterales bacterium (assembly GCA_964532635.1). Lineage (GTDB taxonomy): Bacteria > Myxococcota_A > UBA796 > UBA796 > JAFGLY01 > CALDOK01. The sequence continues at coordinate 2,104 of CAZHIK010001233.1, read as the reverse complement.
ATCCAGAGCGAAGACCCCCAGGCCATCCGCCACGAGCTGGGGGACCTGCTGCTGACGGTGGCCAACCTCTCTCGCGTCCTCGGCGTGGGGCCCGAGGAGGCGCTGCGCGAGGCGAACCAACGCTTCGAGGGACGCTTCCGAGAGCTGGAGGCTCTGGCGGAGGAACGGACGCTGGACCTGCACAAGACCGACATCGAGCGGCTCGAGGCGCTCTGGCAGGAGGTCAAGGGTCGCAGGGCTGGCCGAACAGGGCCGGGTGACTAGACTCTCATCGCCCCTCTCCCCGCGTGCCATCGATGTTCTGGAAGCTGCTGCTCGCCTTCACCGTCATACCGGCCGTGGAGCTGTACCTTCTGGTCTCCATCGGGCAGTGGATCGGGCCGCTGGCCACGGTGCTGCTGATCGTGCTCACGGGGCTGATCGGTGCGGCCCTGGCCAAGCGCGAGGGCACAGCGGTGATCAGCCAGCTGCGCAGCGATCTGGGGCGTGGCTTGCCGCCGGCCTCCCACCTGGTGGAGGGCGTGATGGTGCTGGCGGGAGGTCTGCTGCTGCTCACCCCGGGTCTGCTCACCGACCTCACCGGTTTCCTGTTGATCCTCCCCCTCAGCCGCAAGCGGGTTTCCCCGGTGCTGTCCGCTTGGCTGCTGAAGCGCTTCCGGATCCAGGTGGCCGGCAGCGGGATCGGCCTCGGCACGCCGTCGCCCCAGGACGTTCCTGCCGCCACGCAGGCGTCCGCGCCGTCCGGCACTGCGCCGGACGAGCCGTCGGGCGCACCCTTCGACCACCCCGTGAGCTAGCTCCCCTGCCCTTCCTTGCTGCCGCTCGAGGCATCGTCGGTCAGCTCGAGCTTCATGAAGAACGCGTGGTAGCTGGCGTGCTGGTTCTCGGGGTCGAGCTCCGCGGCCCGCTCGAAGTGGGCCCGAGCCTGGCGGGTCAGGCTGTGGAAGCGCTCGGGATCTCCGAAGAACACCTCGTCGCTGTCCGCCCGCTGCCTGAGGATCTCGGCCAGCAGGCCGTGGGCCAGCCCGAGGACCACAGGCTCAGGGAGCGCGTCGAGCCACTGACCACCGGCCTCGAGCAGGCGCAGCGCTTCTCGCGCCTCGGCCTCGGCCTCGGGCAAGCGGCCGGTGTCGAGGAAGATGCGTGCCAGCTCCATGCGGGGCTCGGCCAGCCGGGGCTCGACGGCCAGGATCCCCCTGAACGTCTCGGTCGCGCGGTCGATGCGCCCCTGCTGTACGTGCTGTACGCCTACCAGGAAGCGCCCTCCGAGCCCTTCGAGATGGGACTCGGGGCCCAAGGTGGGATCGCTGGGATCCAGGTTGGGATCGCGGTCGGTGCACATGCATCCTCCTGGTGGAGGGACGCCCTATCTCAGCCCGAACTCCGCTGCAGGGGATAGTGCACGCGGATGGTGGTGCACCCCGCCGCCGACTGGACCTCCATGCTCCCGTCCGCCATCTGGACGAGCTTGCGGGCGATGGACAAGCCCAGCCCTGTGCCGCGTCCTGGGGGCTTGGTGGTGAAGAAGGGCTCGAAGATGAGGGCCTTCTGCTCGGCGCTGATCCCCACGCCGTTGTCCACGAGGCTGATCACCACGCCGGCGTCCTCCTCTTCGGCCGTGAGCACCACGCTCGGCTCCTCGACCTCGCAGACCGCGTCCAGGCCATTTTGGATGAGGTTGGTCATCACCTGCTGCATGGCGACGGGATTGCCTCGCATCAAGGGGAGTGAGGGCTCCAGCCGCAGCTCGTAGACCACCCCCTGCTTGCGTGCCCGCGGTGCCAGGGCCTCGTAGGCGGAGCGCAGGGGCTCGTCGAGGGTGAAGGGCTGGTTCCAGTCTCCAGGACGCTGGACCAGCCCGCCCGCCGCGCGCAGCACCGACTCCATGTGGAGTACCTGGGACATGAGCGTGCGCTGGAGCTCCAGCGCCTTGGCGTCGTCGGGACCGGGTTGGTGGACCTGGAGCAGGCTCTTGATGGCGAACAGCGGCTGCTTGAGCTCGTGGACCAGGGTAGCCGAGAGCAGCCCGAGCTCCGCCAGGCGGCCGAGCTCCATCCACTGCGCGCTCGTCCCCTGTTGGTCTTGCTTCGCGTTCACGGGACCT
>CAZHIK010001232.1:0-2799 GCA_964532635.1 uncultured Enterobacterales bacterium | reverse complement strand
CTGTCGCTGCTGGCCTTCTGCGTCATCGTCATCTCCACCTTCTACCTGTACGGCAGCAACTACATCCGCAACTTCGGCCTGCGAATGCGCGACCTGCAGGCCATGGCGTTCATCCTGCTGCTGGTGCTCGCGCTGGCCCGTCTGGTGCTGGAGATCGGGGCCGGGGTCGCCCAGGGCCCCGCAGGGGGCCCGCTGCCGTCCAGCATCTGGTACATCGTGCCCATCGCGGGCGGCGCCATGCTGGTGCGCATCCTGGCCAACGGTGAGACGGCCCTGATCTTCGCCATCGTGGCCTCGCTGCTGGCCGGCGTGATGATGGAGCAGCAGGTCTTCTACACCCTGTTCTTCCTGATCTCGAGCGTCGCGGCCTCGGGTGGTGTGGCCCACGCCAAGGAGCGGGCCCACGTCCTGCGCGCCGGTGTACAGACCGCGGTGGTCAACGGCGCGGTCGTGCTGTTGATAGACCTGCTGGCCCTGCACCAGGGCGGCGGCGAGTCGATGGCCTTCTCCATGCTGGCCTGGGACATGCTCTTCGCCCTGGCTGGCGGCATCATCTCCGCCATGATGGCGCTGAGCCTCATCCCCCTGTTCGAGATGTTCGGGTTCGTCACCGAGTACAAGATGCTCGAGCTGGCCAACCTCAACCACCCCCTGCTGCGACAGCTGATGCTGCGGGCCCCGGGCACCTACCACCACAGCGTGATCGTGGGCTCCCTGTCCGAGGCGGCGGCCGAGGCCATCGGTGCCGACAAGCTGCTGGTGCGTGTGGCCGCGTACTTCCACGACGTGGGCAAGATCACCAAGCCCCACTACTTCGTGGAGAATCAGCGTGACGTGCCCAACCCCCACGATCGCCTGCCCGCCACCAAGTCTGCCCGCATCATCATCCGCCACATCCAGGCCGGACAGCGCATCGCCGCCCACAACCGTTTGCCCCAGCCCATCATCGACAACATCGGCATGCACCACGGCACGGGGCTTGTGCGCTACTTCTTCAACAAGGCCCAGCAAGAGGCGCCTGACGGCGTGCTGGTGGACGAGGCCGACTTCCGCTACCCCGGCCCGCGCCCCGACACCCGTGAGGCGGGCATCCTCCACCTCGCCGACAAGGTCGAGGCCGCCTGCCGGGCGGTCAAGCAGCCTACCCCCGACAAGTTCCGCGAGGTCATCCAGAACCTCATCAGCCAGGCCATGAACGACGGCCAGCTCGAGGACTGCTCGCTCACCCTCAAGGAGCTGTACACCATCGGCAAGTCCTTCGCCGAGGTCATGATGAGCATCTACCACCACCGCATCGAGTACCCCTCGGCGGTTGTGGACACCCACGACGAAGATCCCGCCCCGGTGCCCCAGCGAGGCGTCATCACCCTCGAGCTGCTCAATCCCCTGGGCGGCGACGCTGCGGGCGATGTGCTGCCCCAGGCCGAGGACGACTCCTTGCTGCCCGATGACTGGGAAGAAGACTCCTCCCAGGTCATCCCGGTCAAGGACGGTGCGGTGGCAGACGGAGAGGAGTGATGCCGGTCGAGCTGTCGCTGCAGGACGTCGAGTGGCCCGAGGATGCAGCTTGCGCCGACGGCGAAGCCCTGCTGGCGGCCGTGGACCTGTCCGGAGCCGAGCTGTCGCTGCTGCTGTGCGACGACGCCTTCATCCACGCCTTGAACCGCGACTACCGCGGCAAGGACCGCCCCACCGACGTGCTGGCCTTCGCTCAGCGTGAGGGAGAGGGCGCCGACCCCGACGATGAGATCCTTGGAGATGTGGTCATCTCCATCCCCACCGCCACCCGCCAGGCCGCGGCCCGCGGCCACAGCACCGAGCGGGAGCTCCAGGTCCTGCTGGTCCACGGCTTCCTGCACCTGCTCGGCTACGACCACGGCGACGACGAAGAAGAGGCGGAGATGCAAGCCGCGGCGGCCAAGCTGCTGGCGGGGCTGCCTGTGCGCTGAGCTGGCACGGCGGGGCAGGGGAGTGCTACCTTGCGGCACCCTGCCCAACCCAGAGGATGCACGGTCATGATCCCCCACGAGATCAGCTCCAGGATGAAGTCCCTCGGCAAGCGCGTGGAGGCCCTCCGGGGGCATCTTTGACGTAGCGGGCAAGGGTGAGCGCATCGCAGAGCTGGAGACCATGGCCGGGGAGCCCGACTTCTGGACCGACCAGGATCGCGCCCGGAAGCTGATGAAGCAGAAGGCCGACCTCGAGCGCTCCGTCAAGTCCTTCGAGGATCTGGCCGGCAGCTATGAAGACCTCGAGGTGCTGATGGAGCTGGCGGTGGAAGAGGACGACGCCGAGTCGGCCGACGAAGCCGTGCAGCTGCTGGGCGAGCTCGAGGAGCAGCTCCGAGCCCTCGAGTTCCAGCGCATGCTGTCCGAGGAAGGCGACGACGCCAACGCCATGCTGGAGATCAACTCTGGCGCTGGGGGCAAGGACGCCGCCGACTGGGCCCAGATGCTGCAGCGTATGTACCTGCGCTGGGCGGATCGCGAGGGCCACAAGGTCTCGGTGGTCGACGAGCAGGCCTCGGACGAAGGCGGCATCACCCGCTGCACCATCAGCATCGAAGGCGACTTCGCCTATGGCTACCTCAAGGCCGAGATCGGCGTGCATCGCCTGGTGCGCATCTCCCCCTTCGACGCCCAGGCCCGGCGCCACACCGCCTTCGCCTCGGTGCACGTGCACCCCGCCATCGACGACGACATCGAGATCGACATCGTCGAGAGCGACCTGCAGATCGACACCTACCGGGCCAGCGGCGCGGGCGGGCAGCACGTCAACACCACCGACAGCGCGATCCGC
>CAZHIK010001231.1:0-2800 GCA_964532635.1 uncultured Enterobacterales bacterium | reverse complement strand
CTAGTTCAATGGAAGGCCGTACGGCCAAAGAGTAATGAGAACGAAGCTCCTTCATACAATCGGGCTATATTCTATGAGCCTTGAACCCGCCTTCCGCAGTCGTAGGAACACGGAATCGCGCAGAACACCGATAGCACAGTTGCTGTCGACGGATCCCGCCCTCGCGGTCGTGTGACTACGCCAGCGAGGGGACGAAGGGGCGTGTGACTACGGCGCGGATCAGCCGAAAAGCGGCCTCTGAACAGGCTCGACCGACTCGATCAATGGAGGCGGGGCCACGTCGCAAGCCCGGAACAATGCGCGCTGTTTCGCGTCCAACTCGGTGCGCTGCACCACGCGGCCATCGTTGGTGGCGAACACGCCGCGGTGGATGCGGTTCAGGCTGCGGCAGACGGTGGCCCAGGTCTCGTCGGTGCGAACCTCGACCACGCGCACCAGCAGCAAGGCGAGCCAACACAGCAACACGTGGGCGCGGATCCGGTCGTCCAGGCGATGGTACATGGGCCGCAGGTCCAGATCGCTCTTCATGGTCCGCCAAGCCCGCTCGACCTCCAGCAACTGCTTGTAGCTCAGCGCCACGTCCTCGGTGGAGAGGGTGTCGTCGCTGGTCAGCAGCAGGTACTTGCCGTCCAGCTTGGCCTCGGCCTTGGCCTTCCCGCGGTCGATGCGCAGCTTGCCGCTCTTGGTCTTGCGTAGGTACCGACCCATGGTGGGGTGGACGACCAACCGGCAGACCGCCTTGGTGTGCTCCTGGTGGTCCTCGGGCAGAGAGGCCAGCTCCTGCTCCAGGCGCGCCAGGGTCCGCTCGCGCAGGAGGCGGTCGCGCTCGATCTGCTTGGGGTTGCGGACCAGCACGTAGCGCTTCCGCCGCTCGCCATCGCCGACCACGACCTCCTTGACCTCGAGGTTGTCGGCCACCTTCCTGAACCGGCCCGCGCGCGACAGGGCGACCTCTACGTCCTCCTTGCCAGCCCGCATCTTCTCGCCAGCGATGTAGTGGGCGCCGCCTCGCTGCAACTCACGCAGGTTCTCCTCGCTCACCATGCCGCGGTCCACCGCCCACACCACCCGGTTCAGCCGCCAGCCGGACAGATCCTTCTTCACCTGGGCCACCGTGGTCACGTCCGCCTTGTTGCCGGGCCACACCCAGCAGCGCACCGGGATGCCCTCGCGGGTCACCGCCATGCCCACCACCACCTGGGCCAGTCCCGCACGGTGGGCCTTGGGGCGACCTGGTCGGCGCAGCGGGGGATCGTTCACCACCTGCGGCCGAGGCGTCAGTGGCTCGGGCCCTTCACCACGGTCGAAGGCCTCCCATGCCGTCTGGCGGTCCAGCAGATCGCGGTCGTCGCCCTCCATCTCGAAGTACGTGGAGGTCGTGTCGTACAGGATGAGGTCCACCTGCAGGTTCAGCAGGTCCGCCGTGGCGCTGAACACCACCTTCTGCAGCTCGTCGCCGGCCTCGATCAGGAAGTCCATCGCTCGGTAGAGCTGGTCCTCGTTGACCTCGCTCACCTCGGGAAGCCGCTGCTCGTGCTCCAGCCACTCTGGGATGGCCGCCTTGCTCGATGGCGACAGCGCACGGTTGGCGGCCATCGCGAACACCGCGGTCACAGGGTCGCTGCGGAAGTTGCGACCCTTGGCCAGCTTGGTCAGCGCGTCGTGCACGCCCAGCTTCTGCCACAGCGCCCACAGCAGGAAGCCCGTGCCCATCGAGCGGCTCTCGATGAAGCGCAGGGCCTCGGCGTTGCCCTGGGCCAACACGCTGGCCTGCAGCGCATCCTCGGGGGAGAGGAACCGGCTGATGCTCTTCACCAGCCGACGCAGAGCCTCGACGTCCAGATCCTCCTTGCGCCCGAAGCTGTAGACCACCTTGGCCCGCGACTGCCCGGACTCGGCGTCACGGTAGTTGTGGGCGAGCTGGACGTAGGTGACCGGGGGGCCGTGCTTGTTCTTGCGGGTGATCTGGCGAATGTACATGCCCAGCGTCTAACCGCATACTACCTGCGCGCAAGGCGTTATTCGACGCTAATCGTGTGCCTACGCTATACCGATGCGGATCACGCGATTCGCCAGCTTCGACTGTCCTGCGACCCCCAGATCAGGCCCTCGTGTGCCTGCCGACTGCGGAACACGGGTTGAATACAGTCGGGATCCGCCATAGGGCTAGAAGTGATCCACGGGTGAAGACCCACGCACAGCCCAAGGGACACTCTGATGCGCTGCTCTCTACTGGTTTTCTCGCTTGTCGCTTTCGCGGCTATGCCCGCTTGCGAACCCCATAAAGACTCCGTAGACACGGGACCTAGCGCATCCGTTGATCTTGACGGCGATGGATATGGTGGTGGCTCTGACTGCGACGATCAGAGTTCTGCCGTGCATCCTGGAGCGGACGAGATCTGCGATGGCGTTGACAACGACTGCGATGGCGTGACCGACGAGGACGACGCCCTCGACGCCTCCACTTGGTACGCCGATGCCGATGGCGATGGATACGGCGACCGCGGAACCACCGTCACCAGTTGCGATGCGCCCACCGGCTACGTCGCCGACAGCACGGACTGTGACGATGGGCGTGCCGAGTCGAACCCAGCCGCTGATGAGTACTGCAACGGCGAGGATGACTACTGCGATGGCGTGACCGACGAGCACGACGCCCTCGACACTCCAACTCGGTCAACCGACGCCGATGGCGATGGGTACGGCGACAGCGAGACATCGACCGTCACCTGCTACGCACCCACCGGCCACGTCGCCGACAGCACGGACTGTGACGATGGGCGTGCTGAGTCGAATCCAG
>CAZHIK010001230.1:0-2808 GCA_964532635.1 uncultured Enterobacterales bacterium | reverse complement strand
GAGACTGCGCGGCTCTCGGCGTCGTAGGCCAGCCCTGTGCGCGCGCTGTCCGCCAGGATGTGCACCACCAGGCCGCTCAATCCAGCGGCGTGCAGCCCGCCATCGCCGGCATCGTACAAGGAGGGCTCGGGGGTGAGGGCGCGCTGATCCACCTCGTGGCTGGCGACCACGATAGCCGCTGCCTGGGGCGTGGACGAGACGTAGTCGTTGTCGGCGAAGACCACCTGGGACGCCACATCGTCGGGCCGCTCGAGCAGGGAACCGTAGGGCACCAGAAAGCCCGTGGCCCCGATCCGCTCGTACAGGGCCCGAAACAGCGCCTCGTGACCGGCCGCGCGGGCGTCGCTGTCGTGGGCATCCAGGATCCCCACCGCCTCGAGCAGCAGCGGAGCGTCGCCGCCTTCGTGCAGTCCCCAGGCGTCGGGATCCCGCTCCGCCACCCAGGCGAAGCGCTCTTCGTGATCCGGCACGTCGCCGTAGGCGTACCACTCCCCGGCGTTGACCACCCCGCTGGGCTTCCAGGCCACGGACTCGGCGTGCTCTGGCGGCTGGGCCGGTAGTTGGAGCTCGAGGTCGAAGCTCCAGCCGTCGGTCAAGCGGTCGAGCCGCAGGTGCGTGAAGACCAGGGGATGCCCGCAGTCTCGCACCAGCTCGCTGGCTGTGCTGGCCTGCAGGAAGCTCACCGCGCCCACTCCGACCACGGTGGCCACACCGTCCCGCAGGACCACGCCGCTCTGCTGCTCGAGCCCGATGCCCAGCAAGCTGGCGGGCGCCCCCTCGTCGATGGCTCGGCCCATGGCACCGGCCATGCGCCCCAGCCGACCCCGCTGGGTGAAGTGGGTGTCGATGAGCACACCGGGCACCGTGCCCAGGAAGTCGTCATGGATCCCCGAGCCCCCGTCGCTGTCGTCGTCCAGCCAGGCGGTACAGGCGTCCTCGAGCACATCGAGGGAGACGAGGTCCATGCCTCCAGCCAGGGCGTACTCCGCCTGGGACATGGCGCCGGCGCTGGTGCCGCCGATGCCCCCGCCCCACTCCTCGTGGACGGTGCGCAGGGCGGTCTCGAGCTGGGTGTCGTTCCACAGGTCGTAGTACTCGCCCTGATCTCCACCCTTGAGGAAGATCACGTCGGACTGCAGGATGGTGGCACGGGTGCGGCAGGAGTTGGCCGCTTCGTAGCTGTCCAGCTGCAAGTTGAAGGCCTCGTCGGCCCCCAGCCACTCGAAGTAGTCGGGCAGCCAGTCGCTCTCCTCGGCGGTGGAGAGGATCGCCACGCGGACCTGCCCATCACCGGTCACATCACCACCCTCGAGCAGCGCGCCATACAGGCGAGCGCTCCAGGCATCCGGATCGCCCTCGTCCCCTTCGCTGCCACCGCCGGCCAGCACCACGATGCCCGGGCCGGGCCGGGGATCGCCGGTGTCGCCGGTGTCGCCGGTGTCGCCGGTCTCTCCAGGCTCGCCGGTCTCCTCCGGTTCTTCCGTCTCATCGGTGTCATCGCCCGGAGGACTGTCCGCTGGGCCGGTCTCGCGCGCCGAGTCCTGCGGGCCGGGGCAGCCCGCCAGCAGCAGCGCCAGGGCGAGAGGGCGAGGGTACATGCTTCCTCCTGAGGCCGAACAAGATAACGGCAAGGTGACACCACGGAGTCCCCCATGTGGCTGCTGTTCCTCGCTCTGGCATGCGGTCCCCAACCCGGCTCGGAAGAGCTTCCCCCGCCGGTACTGCAAGCCATGGCACAGGATCTCAGCCCCGAGCTGGGTGCCGGACGGGCTGCCTTCAGGGAGCACTGCCAGGCCTGCCACGGCCTGGATGCAGGCGGCGACGGCCCCGCAGCTGGCGCCCTCGAGGACACCCCCGGCGATCTGGCCATCCGCTCCCGGGATCCCGCCACCCTGCTGCGCGCCATCCGCCGCGGCGTGCCGGGCACCGCCATGCAGGGCTACAGCAAGCTCGACGACGAGCTCACCCAGGCCATGGCCGCCTGGCTGGCCAGCCTGCCGCCCCCTGCGGCCGCTGGGACCGAATGAACGCCGACCGTTGGCACGGGTTGGCGGCGTGCCTGCTGGCCCTGCTCTGGGGCATCGGCCCCGCCCTGCCCGCGCTGCTGACGGGCGAACTCATCGGCCAGCCCTACACCGACCTGTATCCAGCGGTCTGGGGCCTGGAGTGGTTCGCATCCCAGCAGCCTGGCCTGCCCACCCACGCCGCCGAGCTGGCCTGGCCCGACGGCATGGGCTTCTACTACAGCGCTCCGCTGCGCGGCTGGCTGGCCTGGCCACTGCTGGCGGCGGGCCTGCCGCTGCAGTGGACCTGGAACCTCCTGCTCGTGCTGGCCCGCGTCGCCGCCCCTCTGCTGACCTACTCATGGCTGCGGGCCGAAGGGGCCAAGCCCCCTGGCGCGCTGGCCGGAGCCGCGGTCTTCGGCTGCGCGGCCATGTTCCACGGCTACGCCGTCGAGGGCATCGTCGAGGGCACCGACGCCTGGACCCTGCCACTGTGGGGCCTGCTGGTGGCCCGCAGGAAGCTGGTACCTGCGATGCTCGCCTTCTTGTTGGTGATCGCCTCGTCCTGGTACCTGGGCCTGGCGGGGCTTCTGGTGGCCGTGGTGAGGGCCCGTGAGCATCGGGTGATCTGGATCTCGGCCCTGGGGGGCACCCTGCTGGCCCTGCCCCTGCTGTGGTTGTTTCTCGGGGCCTTCCCCGCCGCCGCTCCCCTCCCCTCCGATGTCCGCGCCGCCATGGGGGCCACGGTGGGCGTGCCCACCCCCGGGATCACGGCCGGGCTCAACCCCTTCGCCATGACCGCCTA
>CAZHIK010001229.1:0-2808 GCA_964532635.1 uncultured Enterobacterales bacterium | reverse complement strand
CCACGGCATCTGGCGCCGCATCCGGCTGGTGCCGTTCACCGTGACCATCCCCGAGGCCGAGCGCGATGGTCACCTGACCCAGAAGCTGGCCGCCGAGCTACCCGGCATCCTGGCCTGGTCCGTGCGCGGCTGCCTGGACTGGCGCGAGCACGGCCTGGGCCTGCCCGACGTGATCCGCGCCGCCACCGCCTCCTACCAGGACGAGATGGACCAGCTCGGCGGCTTCCTCGAGGAAGGCTGCGTGGTCGAGCCCCAGGCCGTGGTCACCGCCAAGGAGCTGTACGCCGCCTACCAGGCCTGGGCCGAGGCCAACGGGGAGAAGCCGCGCTCGCAGAAGGCGCTCTCCAAGGGGTTGAAGGAGCGGGGCTACGAGTCCTTCCGCACCCGGCACGCCCGCAGTTGGCGTGGTCTGCGGCTGCGCGGAGGGGACGAGGGCGCTGTTCCGGCCCGTGACGCGTGACGCGTCGTGACGCCTTTCGGGGGTACTTCCTCCGTCTGCAGGCCCCGCCTGATCGCCTGCAGGCGGTCAGAGGAGAGCCCCCACGCGTGAGGTGCTACGAAAACGCGTCACCATCCGTCATGCGTCACGCTCTCCTGGCGGCTTCTGGTTCCCCAGTCGGCAGGTAGCGGAGCAGCGATGCGCCATGCTACCGTCAACGCGGCTGGGGCCAGGCAGCGCGCTCGATATCCCCATCGTGAGGACGCCTGGTGGAGGAGAACGATGTTCAGCACGACGACGAGGGCAGTGACAGCGGCGCTCAGCTGTCTCTTGCTTTCAGCTTGCGATGGAGATCCGGGAGAGCAGGACAGCCCGGTCGACACCCACGACCCCGCTGCCGTCCAGAGCTGCGAAGGGCCGGTTGACATCGAACTGTCCTACGGTGGTGCATCTGGCTATCAGGCCTGCGATGACGGGTCGGTGAACCGCGTGTCGGCGGTCGATCTCGATCCGGAGCAGTACGCAGATCGGGTCACCGAGTGTCCCGAGGACATTTCACCGAACGATGGGAACTGCAGCTCCGACGCCGACTGCGGCGATGATGCGCAGCACCAGTGCGGGTACATCAGCACCTACTACGTTTACGGCTGCTTCTGCGAGTTCTTGTGCTCGTCCGACGCGGACTGCGCGGAGGGCCAGATCTGTGTGGCGCCCGAGGCTGCGAACGGGGTTCAGTGGCCTACTTGCGTCGTTGCGGAATGCACGGGCTCCAGCGATTGCGCCTCGGGCGAGTGCGGTGTGTCCTCGAAGGGAAGCGAGTGCGGCGACTGGGTGCGGCTGGATTGCAGGACCGAGGATGACACCTGCAGGGCGAACAGCGACTGCACCGAGGATCAGGACAACCTCTGCACGGCTCGTGATGGTGAGTCCACGTGGGCTTGCTCGACCTGGTATGGGTGCGATTAGGCCGATTCTCCGGTCTATTGAATGAGGACGCAGCATGTGCAACTGGAGCCGTCCACTCAGAGGCCGAACCATGAAGTTGGCGATCCCTATGTCGGTGCTTGCTACCAGCTGCGCAACCGCCGTGTCCTGTGGCGGGAGCGGCCAGCTGGAATGGGTACTGCTCGAGGACGCCTACTACTGGGGCAAGGATCTGTCAGGAGCTGGCTCGGGCTTGGCGGTAGGAGACCTGGATGCCGACGGCAAGGACGAGATCCTGGTGGGCAACGACTGCCAGCATCCCGACGACGCCTGCTACAACATCTGGGGGGACAAGGAGACCTCGGGCGTACACGTCCTGGACGAGCCATACGAGGGTGGGGCACTGAGCGATGTCGCCAGCATTTTCATCGGCGAGCGCTCGGTGGACTTGGACTTCGGAAAGCAGATCGACGTGGCGGGAGACGTGACGGGCGACTCGTACGCAGACATCGTGATCTTCGGTGACCGTCGGGACGAGGGTGCCGAGACCGAGCGAGGGTGGCATGTGTTCGAGGGCCCACTCGGGGCGGTCGCCGAGTTGCCTCGAGAGGAAGCCTCGGCCATCGTGGAGGTCGAGCCATCCGACTCCTACTGGTCCTATTGCGGGGCCCCGACCGCGCTCTCGCTGCCCGTCGACGGAGATGGCCAGGTGGATCTCGTCCTGTCGTCCGGCGTGGTTTCGGGGCCGGTGGAGGGCGTCGTTCCACGTGACTCGTTCTGTCTGGAATTCGAGTTTTGCGGGCTGGCCAGCGGGGATGTGGATGGGGACGACCTCGAGGAGGTGTTGTTCTCCCACGACGGGGATGACGACGGAGACGAGCCCGCGCTCGTCGTGTGGAGCCCGTCTGAAACGTGCGAGGGCGAGGGGCCCGGAGCGGGAACCCCCGTCGAGTGGACGCTGCCCGCCCGCGGCTTCGACGATGTCCTGCTGGCGGGGCATGATCTCGACGGCGACGGTGTCGGGGACGTGGTGTATGGGCAGAGCTATTGGGACGCGGCGACGGATGAGTACGGGTCCTTCGTCTACCTCCTGACAGATGGCAGCGGTGGCTCCGTAGCGGATGCCTACGCACGGTTCGAGCCCAGCCACTCCGGCGATCGGCATGTATCACTCGCCATAGGCGACTTCGACGGTGATAGACAGCCGGACCTGGCCTTTGGAATCGACAGCGCCTGGGTCTACGTCTATCGGGGCCCTATCGAACCTGGAGTCCATGCCAAGGAAGACGCCGACGTGCTCCTCACCGTCTGCCCCGAGAACGTCAACGACGATGGCGGCGGCTGCAGCTGGGACGATTCCTTCGCAGAGACCCTCGCCACTGGCGACCTGGACCTCACCGCCCACCAGCCAGGATCCCTGGCGCCCATCTCCCAGGATCCCGCCT
>CAZHIK010001228.1:0-2813 GCA_964532635.1 uncultured Enterobacterales bacterium | reverse complement strand
GGTCTGGTGACGGGACTGCAGCCGCGTGCCCGCTCGAGCGGGCTCGGGCTCGGGCTCCGGCTCCGGCTCGGGCTCGGGCTCCGCCACAGGCTCGGGCTCCGGTTCGGGCTCGGGCTCTGGGACGGTCTGTAGGACCTCGGGCTCCGCCACAGCACCGCCGCCGGTGATGGGATTGCCAAACTCGTCGAAGGCCCCACCGCCGTCGTCGCCACCGCCACCGCTACCACCGATGGGGTTGCCGAACTCGTCGAAGGTCACGCCACCGCCGCCACCGCCACCATTGCCATTGACGATCGGATTGCCGAACTCGTCGAACTCGACGGCGTCGCCGCTGTCGGTCACGTTCTCGGGGGCCTCACCGAAGCCCATGGGGCAGAGGGTCTCGTACTTGGGGGCCTTGCCGAACTTCCACCACTTGCCGTAGGTGACGCCATCGGGGCACACGGCTTGGACCAGGTACTTGCCCTCGGGCATGCGGGTGGTCTCGTCGGCCATGTGACCAGCGACATAGATGGTGGTGGCGCCGGTGTCGAGGGGTACGCCCAGCCCGATGGCCTTCTTGCTCCGCACCTCTCGGCGCAGGCCCTCGAAGACCGAGTGGGCGTCGTCCAGCGGGAAGTTGGTGGTGTCCCACTGGAAGTCGTTGTCGATGGCCAGACACCAGCGGAAGATGTCCATGGCCTTGTCCTGGTCACCGTCGATCCAGCGAGCCAGGCCCTCGTAGTAGCGCACCTTGGCTTGGGTGCGAGCCGTCAGCGGCTTGTCCGCGTCGGGGGACACCTTGTCGATGCGCTTGATGAAGCTGTAGACCTCGCCGGTCTCCTCGGCCTCGAGGGCCTCCTGGGCAGCGACCAGCAGATCTTCGACAGCGCCGGCCCAAGCCACGGATGGCAGGGCACAGGCGATCAGGGTGAACAGAGAGGCCGCTACTCGCATCCGCCAGCCCACTCCTCGGAGCCTCCTCCGAGATCCAGGGTGTAGGAACAGGTCTGATCCTCGACCACGTCGAAAGTGGATCGGACCGTGCCGTCGGAGGTCTTGACCTTGGTGCGGTAGGTACCCGCGGGGATCTTGTTGAACGCCCGCTCGCCCACGCCGTTCCAGGTCTCCTTGAAGCCCAGCGCCGAAGTGATGGTGACCGTGCCACCCGCACTGGGCTGGATGGCCAGCACCACGTTGCCCACCGTGTCGCTGGTGACCGAGGGAGCCGAGGACACGGGATCGGGGGTGACGTCAGGCGCGACGGGTACATTGACTTCGACCGGCGCCGGCTTGTCGGAGTTCTTGAGCATCGCGATGACGCCCACGGCCCCACCGCCCACCACCACCATGGCGATCAGACCGACCGCTGCGAAGATCAGCCCCAGGCCCTTGCGCTTGGGGGGCTCGGGCTCGGTGTCGTCGACCACGGGCTCGGGGGCCGGTTGGGGCTCGGGCGGACCGGGCTGGGCCACCGGTCCGCTGATGATCGGCTGAGAGCCAGACTCCGTTGCCTGCTCCTGAGCTGCGGCATCCGCATCGGGAGGCGGCATGTCGAAGGTATCGAGCGCCGCGGTGGGCAGGGCTCGTCCAGGCTCCGCAGGAGGCTCGACGGGGGCGAGCGCGGGCTTGTCTTCCTCGGCCAGCTCGGCCGACGGTTCCTCTGCCAGCTCCTCCGGGACCTCGAAGGTCGGCTCGGCGGGAGCCTCGGGCTGGGGCTCCGACACCGGCTCGACGGGAGCGTCGCCGGGCAGGGGCTCCACGGCGCTCTCCGCGAGCATGGGCCCCGACTGGACCTCGTCGCCAGGCGCGGGAGGGCTGGCCAGCGAGGCACTGGAGCCCTCGGGCTCCTGGGTCTCGTCGGACCAGGTCTGCCCATCGGGGGTGCGGACGAAAGCGGAACTGCGGTCTTCGACCAGGGTGGTGCCCGTGAGGGGATCGTGGATGACCTCCTGGGGCTCCCGCACGGTCATCGCCTTCTTGACGTGCTGGCGGCAGAGGCGGCGGAGCCCCATGTCGTGGGCCCGCTCGGCGAACTCCTCGAGCTTCTCCATGACCTCGCCCGCGGTGGGGCGCGCGGTGGGCTCGTACTCCATCATCTGGAGCAACAGCTCTCGGATCTGCTCAGCGAGGTCGTCTTCGAGCATGCTGAGGTTGAGTTCGGCCACCCGCTGCTCGAGCGCGGTCTGGAAGCGCGCTTCACGGATGAAGATCTTACCGAAGCGCTCGCCCTTCAAGACCTCCCACAGGGTGATGCCGAGGCTGAAGACATCGGCCGCCGGGGTGTCGGGATCGCCCATCATGCGCTCGGGCGCCATGTAGGCCTGGGAGCCGAAGGCCAGGGCCTGGGTCTTGGCCTCGCGGTCCTCGAAGTTGGCCCTGGCGGTGCCGAAGTCGAGCACCTTGACCTGACCGGCCGAGGTGATCATGGCATTGGAAGGCTTGATGTCGCGGTGGATCACCCGCAGCGGCTTGCCGCCCTGGAGCGGGCGGTGGTTGTAGGCAGCGTTGAGTGCAGCGGCGATGGCGCCCGCGGACTCGAGCGCGGCGCGTCGGGGGAAGATCTCGCCCTTTTCCGACAGGTAGGTCACCATGTGCTTGAGGTCGACACCCTCGAGGTACTCCATGATGACGGCGCATTGGCCGTTGATGGAGGAGAGGTCTTCTACACGGACGATGTTCTGGTGGCGCAGCAGGCCCAGCAACCGGGCCTCGTCGCGCGAGCGCATCACTATCTCTTCGTGGCCCAGCCACTTGCCGTGCAGCAGCTTGATGGCGACGACGGTGGAGAAGTTGTCGCCCGTGACCATCTCGGCCAGGTAGACCTTGCCGAA
>CAZHIK010001227.1:0-2819 GCA_964532635.1 uncultured Enterobacterales bacterium | reverse complement strand
TTTCGGCCTGACCCTTTTTATCCACATGATGGTGCTGGGCTTCTTCATGGTCTGGATCTTCATCATCGGCGTGCTGAAGAAGGTGGAGGTCCACCCGGTGAATCACTTCTTCCTGGCCGCGGCCTTCTTCTCCTTCCACCTGCTGTTCGGCTACACCGTGGACCACCTGCCGGTGGAGTTCGCCTTCGGCTTGTGCGCGGTGGTCAGCGTGCTGCTGGTGGTGAGCTACCTGCGCCTGGTGGTGGGCTCTCGCTTCGCCTTCATCGAGGCCGGCTTGGCGCAGCTGCTCTACCTGGTGGGCTTCTCCCTGGCGCACTTCTGGGAGGGCTACACCGGCCTGACGGTCACGGTGCTGGGCGTGATCACGCTGTTCGGCCTGATGCAGCTCACCGGGCGCATCCGCTGGTCCGAGGTGCTGGCGGGCCGGCCCGAGACCGAGCCGGACTGCGACGCGAAGGGGATGTCTGTCCCCAGCTGATCCCGGCGGAGGCACCCCACCGGGGCGTGTCCGTGGAGTTGTGTCGCCGAAAAGCTGCGTACGAAGTGGGTCGGGCTCCCTCGTGGGACCTGGCTTGCTTCTTGCTTTTGCTTCCGGCAGGAGGTCCGCCACCATGCATCCCAGCCGCGCACTCACCCTCGCCCTGTGCTCGCTCGTCCCCCTCGTCGGCTGCTTCGGAGGAGACGCCAGCGACGACGATGCTCCCACCTGCGAGGTCCGCATCGAGGTGGAGGGCTGGGCCACCCTGGACCTGCGGGAGTCCCACCGAGGCGGTGTGCGCTGGTCCGGCTACGAGGAGCGGGCCGTCTCCCACATGAACTGGGACATGCTCGAGTTCGAGTACCAGGCCACCGACACATGGGAGCTGACCGGCGATGTGTCGTCTCCCTCGTCGAACCTGGCCGAGGCTTCGGTCGTGGTGGTAGGCCTGGACGCAAGCTTCTCGGGCACCACCCGCGAGGAGATGTCCGAGACGCCCGAGGACGGCTGGCTGGACTACAGCTACGATCGCGGCGCAGGCACCTTGAGGGTGGTCCGCACCGGAAGCTTCGCCTCGGGAGAGACCGAGGAGCACTTCATGGACGTCGAGGTCACCTCACAGACCGACTACGAGGACGACGGCCCGGTGCTGCAGCTGCACTACACCGAGGTCTACGACGACGTCTGCGCCATCGAGGGCGACACCGGCTTGGCTGATGGCGAGGGCGGCGACGGTGGGAGCGCGGGCGACGGTGACTGGAGCACGGGCTCCTGCACCCGCCTGGGCGATGTCTACTCCGACGGGATCTTCTCCCTCGGCTCCTTCGATGGCGCGCTCTACGCTGGCCTGTTCGGCTACGGTCACGAGGGCGAGAGCATGCTGTACCGCTACCCCTCCTGGGGCGTGGTCAGCCCTGGCCTCACGGGTATCAGCGAGTCGGTCTGCGCCATGCGCGAGTTCGATGGGATGCTCTACGCCAACACCGAGTCCAGCGGTGACATCCTCCGCTCGGTGGACGGGAGCAACTGGGAGCGGGTCTACGACGGCGCCGACGGCAGCATCGGCTGCGGCATGGCCGACATGGACGGCTGGCTGTACGCGGTGAACTACTCGAACAGCAGCGGCACCCACGGCCGCATCCTGCGCTCTTCCGACGGGGCCAGCTGGTCCGAGGTCTACGACTCCGGCTCCAGCAGTCGCTACCTGCGGGACATCGTGGCCCACGATGGAGTGCTCTACGCCTTCTCGGTGGACGAGGGCAGCCAGAGCACCTACCAGCTACGCTCCAGCGACGGCGTGCACTGGACCGAGAGCTCCACCCCCGCACGTTTCTTCCGGTCGATCTCGTGGGACGGTGATCTCTACATCGCCAGCACGGATCGCGGCGGCTCCGGCCCTTCGGGCATCTGGCGCCAGACCGGCAGCGGCTGGGAGCAGGTGCACGACGAGTCCCGCCGCTACGTGACCGAGTTCGCCAGCCTCGGCGGAACCCTGTTCGCCGGCACCTCCGACGGCTGGAAGAACGACAGCGGATCTTCGGCCCTGCTGATGTCCAGTGATGGAGACAGCTGGACCGAGGTCTGCGGCTTCGACGAGATCGCGGCCTGGTCGGTGACCGCCCACGAGGGCCAGATCTACGTGGGCACCTGGGAGTACGGCTCCGGCGGCTCCCTCTACCGCCTCGACGCGGGCAGCGACAGCGTGGAGCTGGCGGACTGCGAGTCCGATCCCGCAGATCTCCCCTTCGAGATGGAGCAGGGCTACACCGAGGCCAGCTACGCCGAGCGCCACAACTGGGTGCTGGACTGTCGCCCCTACGCCTATACCGCTTCGGGCTCGGAGCACGAACCCTGCGACAGCACCTACAACCCCGACGGCTCCCGCACGGGCACGGCCACCTTCACCTTCGGGCATGTTCCGCGGGGTGGCTACGACGTGTACGTCGAAGGACGCCACACCGAGAACCGCAACTCCGCCGGAGCGCTGTTCTACGTGAACGAGCATGCCGAGGTGGTCGACCAGCAGGACGAGTCGGGGGACTATGTCTGGACCCTGCATGGCACCTACTGCCTCGAGGGGGACGTGGAGGTGGTGCTGGACTCCACGGTGAACTCGGGCTCCGACTCGGTCTCGGGGGTGCGGCTGGTTCCGGCTGGATAGATCGCCCGGGTCATTCCGCCCGGAGTCCGACATGCGTCACGACGAGATCCTGCTCGAAGCCAGGTTCGATCCCAAGCTGAAGCTCTACTGGTTGTTCCAGGCCGCCTGGATCATCGCCGTCACCTTCGTGGGCATCCCCTTCCTGCCCCTGTGGTTCCTCGGCGTCGGGCAGTACCTCTG
>CAZHIK010001226.1:0-2825 GCA_964532635.1 uncultured Enterobacterales bacterium | reverse complement strand
GGTGCCGGCCCAGCTGGTGGGGCCGATGGCTTCGCCCTTCAGGTTCTCGACGTCGCCGTCGCATGCCTGGAGGATGCGCACTTTGGTGTCGGACTTGGTCATGGGCCCCGCTAGCGCCGTGAGGGCGGTGCGGCCAGCCCCGGGCGCAGCAGCCAGGTCTCCATGCTGCCCTTGCCCTTGATGGCGATGGTGCCTCGCGGCTCGAGCGCGAAGTGCTCGGCGATGACCTCGTGCATGGCGGAGCTGACCTGGACCGCGCCGGGGAGGCCGTGGGACTCCATGCGCGCGGCGGTGTTCACCGTGTCGCCCCACAGGTCGTACAGCAGGCGCTTCTTGCCGATTACCCCGGCGACAACAGGGCCTCGGTGGATACCCACCCGCAGCCGGATCGCGGGCTCGCAGCCTGCGAAGCGGGCCTCCACCATGGCCAGGGCGTCGATGGAGAAGGCCGCCATGGCCAGTGCGTGGTCCGGCCGCGGCTCGGGTACTCCGCTGGCCACCATGTAGGCGTCTCCGATGGTCTTGATCTTCTCGAGCCCGTGCTCGACGACCAGGTCGTCCAGGCCGGAGAAGATCTGGTCGAGCAGGGCGACCAGATCTGCGGGATCGGTACGCTCGGCCAGGGGGGTGAAGCCCACGATGTCGGCAAACAGGATGCTGGCGTCGTCGAACCGGTCGGCGATGATCCCGGGCCGGTCCTCGAGGCGCCTGGCGATGGAGACCGGCAAGATGTTGTGCAGCAGGTCCACCACTCGCTGGTGCTGGGCCTCGGCGCGGTCCTCGGCGTCCTCGGCGGCGCGCACGTACATCCAGGCGAACAGGCCCAGCAGGGCAAAGACCGTGGTGATGTTCACGGCGGCGAGCACCGCCAACACCTTGGGATTCACGCTGTGGGAGGGCTCTCCGCTGAGGAATAGCAGGCTCAGGTAGGTGCTGGCGCTCGCCAACAGCACAAGCACCTTGGTGGTGTCGCGGCCCGAGGGCAGGAAGAAGGGCACGGTCGCGGCGGCGAGCAGGTAGTACTGGAAGCCGGCCTCCCATCCGATGGTGTGCACGCAGCCGAGCTGGTGCAGGACCAGCTCCGCTGCGGCCAGCAGGGCGGTGGCCATGTGGGCCCCGCGGCGATTGAGGGCGAACCCAGCCAGGTACATCCCGATGGAGATGATGTTGGCCGCAGCCATCCACCACACCCCGAGGGTGGCGAACAGTGCCATCACCCCGAGGTGGATTGCGATGGCCGCCAGCGTGCCCACCGCGAACAGCTGGTAGGTCCGCAGCTCGCGGGGCTGGACGTGAGGGGTCGGGGCGAGGATGGTGTCGAGCACTGCAGAAGCCGACGTCATGGGGGCGTGGTCCCACGGACTCTACCCTCCGCGCGATGGGCTCGGGTCGGCTCTGCGGGCGGTTCACCGCTTGGCCGGCGGCAGCGCGGTGGGCGTACCCTTCGTGCCAAGCGGAGAATCGGGGTCGTGTTGCGGCCCCGCCTCGAAACAAAATGTGTCAGGCCAGGCCTGTCTGTTCGAAGCTTCGAGGTGGAGCGCCATGGATACTCTCCAGCTGGACCATGAGTGCCCGGTATGGCGATCTGACGGGTCGTTCGGAGGGGCTCGAGCTGCCTGGGGCACGACGCCCCAGCTCGACGCCGAAGCCCTGTGCACCGCGTAGCACCGCCGGAGTGAGTCCGGAGCATCTTCCAGCGGCGCGCAACGCGAATGCTGGCGGGGCTCGGTCGGTTAGGGCCTGCACGGCCCTCGCTGATGGAGGCGTTCATGCCCCGAATCCCCAAGCTCGGCTTGACCGGATGGATCATGGTCGCTCTGGCGGCGGGGCTGGCCTGCGGGCTGCTGCAGTACGCGCTGCTGCCCGAGGCGGTCAACGAGGGCATCATCCGTTGGGTCCACGACCCGCTGGGCGACATCTTCCTGAACGGCATCCGCATGCTCGTGGTGCCGCTGGTGCTGGTGTCCCTGACCCTGGGCACCGCCGCCATCGGGGATCTCAAGAAGCTCGGCCGCATCGGCGGCAAGGTCATGGGCTTGTACCTGGGCACCACCGCCATCGCGATCACCCTGGGCTACGGGCTGGCCAAGCTCATCCACCCGGGGCGGGGCCTGAGCATCCCGGTGGAGCACGCCTTCGAGGCCAAGTCCAAGCCGTTCATCATGGACATCATCGTGGACATCGTGCCCACCAACCCCTTCCTGGGGATGGTGGAGGGCAAGATGCTGCAGGTGATCTTCATCGCCATCCTGGCGGGCTTGTCCATCGCGTCCCTGGGCGAGAAGGCCGATCCGGTCAAGCGGGGGCTCGAGAGCCTGGACGCCATCGTCCAGAAGATGGTCTGGTTCGTGATGATGTTCGCGCCCTTCGGCGTGTTCGGGCTGCTGGCCAAGGTGGTGGCGTCGGAAGGCGTCGAGGTCTTCCTGCCCCTCATCAAGTACATGATCAACATCCTGGGGGGCATGGGCCTGCACGTGGCGGTGACCTACTCGCTGGTGCTGATCGTCTTCGCCCGGCTCAACCCCATCCGCTTCTTCCTCAACGCCTGGCCTGCGGTCGTGGTGGCGTTCTCCACCGCCAGCTCGAACGCCACGCTGCCGGTGACCATGCGGGTCAGCGAGGAGCGCAACGGCACCGACGAGAGCATCCACAGCTTCACCCTGCCCCTGGGGGCCACGGTGAACATGGACGGCACGGCGTTCATGCAGGGCTGCGCCACGGTGTTCATCGCCGAGGTCTACGGGATTCCGCTGAGCACCGGCGACTTCTTGACGGTGGTGCTCATGGCCACCCTGGCCAGCATCGGCACCGCGGGGGTGCCGGGC
>CAZHIK010001225.1:0-2828 GCA_964532635.1 uncultured Enterobacterales bacterium | reverse complement strand
TGGTGCGCTTGAGCACACGGGTGGCCCGGCCCATGGCGCGTGGGCGCCAGCGGCGAAGGGTGGGTCCACCATCCACGGTGATTGTCTTGATGAAGAGATTGTCGACGTCGATGCGATCGCCAGTCTTCTCGCTCACGTTCTCGGCGTTGGCCACAGCGGAGTCGAGAAGCTTCTTGATCATCGCCGCGGACTTCTTCTGCGTGAAGGTGAGCACCTCCAGCGCCTGGTCGATGTCCATGCCGCGCACCATGTCGGCCACGAGACGGGCCTTCTGGGGAGAGACGCGGGCATTGCGGAGGCTTGCCTTGGCAGTCATTGTCTTGTCCTCGCTTCGAGAAGCCCGGGCTAGCGCCCGCGGCTCCGCTTGTCCGACGCGTGGCCGTAGTAGGTGCGCGTGGGAGCGAACTCCCCGAGCTTGTGACCGACCATGTTCTCGGTGACATAGACGGGCACGAACTTCTTGCCGTTGTGGACTGCAAAGGTGAGACCGATGAAGTCGGGCATGATGACCGAGCGGCGAGACCAGGTCTTGATCACGCGGCTTCCGCCACCCGCACGAGCGGTGTTGACCTTGGCCATCAGATGCTGATCGACGAAGGGACCCTTCTTGAGGGAACGACCCATGATGAACTCCTCCTGGCCTACTTGGTCCGCCGCTTCACGATGAAGCGGCTGGAAGCCTTGCGCTGGTCGCGGGTCTTGTAGCCCTTGGTGGGCTTGCCCCAAGGGGTGACGGGATGACGACCACCCTTGGTGCGCCCCTCACCACCGCCGTGGGGGTGGTCGATGGGGTTCATGGCGGTGCCTCGAACGCTGGGACGGATGCCGTGCCAGCGGGTGCGGCCGGCCTTACCCCAGACGATGTTCTCGTGCATGGTGTTGCCGACCTGGCCGATGGTCGCACGGCACTCGCGGCGCACGTTGCGCAGCTCGCCCGAGGGCAGGCGCAGCAGCACGTAGTTGCCTTCCTTGGCCATGACCTGGGCGTAGGTGCCGGCAGCCCGACACATCTGACCGCCGCGGCCGATCTGCAGCTCGATGTTGTGAACCCAGGTGCCCAGGGGGACGGCGTGCAGGTGCATGCAGTTACCCGGCTGGATGTCGGCCTGGTCGCTGGTGATGACCTGATCACCGACCTTGAGGCCCACAGGCCACAGGATGTAGCGCTTCTCGCCATCAGCGAACTTGATGAGCGAGATGAAGGCCGAGCGATTGGGATCGTACTCGACGGTCGCGACCTTGCCGGGCACGCCTTCCTTGTTGCGCTTGAAGTCGATGATGCGGTAGCGCCGGGCGTGGCCGCCGCCGCGATGGCGGGCGGTGATGCGGCCACGGTTGTTGCGGCCACCCTTGCGCTTCAGCGGTGCGAGCAGAGACTTCTCGGGCTTCGATGCGGTGAGCTCGGAGAAGTCATTCACGCTCATGAAGCGCTGCCCGGGGGTCTTGGGGCTGTACCTCTTGATACCCATGATGAAAACTCCCTAGCCAGCGTTGGCGAAGTCGATGGTGTTGCCATCGACCAGCTTGACGTAGGCCTTCTTCCAGTTGGAGCGCTTGCCGAAGTAACGGCCGAAGCGCTTCATCTTGCCGCGCACACGGACGGTGCGGACGCTGGAGACCTCCACGTCGAAGAGACGCTCGATGGCCTGCTTGATCTGATACTTGCTTGCGCCGATACCCACCTCGAACGCGTAGGTGTTCTCGAACTCCTGCGCGCGGTTGGTCTTCTCGGTGAGGATCGGGCGGACAACGATGTCACGAAGCTCGGCCATCGCTACCTCCCAAGACGCTGGTTGAGACGCTCGAGGGCGTCGACGGTGACCACGAGGTGGCCATGACGCAGGATGTCGTAGACGTTGAGGCCTTCGACGGGCAGCACGGTCAGACCGGGGATGTTCCGGGCGGACTTGCGCACGACCTCATCGACCTCGGGCAGCACGATGCAGACCTTGTCCCAGCCGAAGGTGTCCAGCACCTGCTTCATGAGACGGGTCTTGATCTCGGGGAGCTCGAGCTTGTCGAGCACCCAGAGCCTCTCGTCCTGAACCCGGCGGGACAGGGCGGAGCAGAGCGCTGCGCGACGGACCTTCTTGGGCACCTTGAAGGCATGGCTGCGGACCTGGGGTCCGTGGACCACGCCACCGCCACGCCAGTGCACGGCGCGGGTAGTGCCTGCACGGGCGCGGCCGGTACCCTTCTGCTTGAAGGGCTTGCGACCGCCGCCGCGGACCTGCGAACGGGACTTGACGGAGTGGGTGCCAGCGCGGCGCTTGGCCAGCTGGTAGCGCACCATCAGGTGGAAGAGGTGCTCCTTGGGCTCGACACCGAAGATGGCATCGGCCAGCTCGACGCTGGAGACCTCGTCCTTGGATTGACTGTAGACCTTGACGACCGGCATGGTGTGTTTCCTCCCGGCTCGCTTAGGAGAGCTTGATCTCGACGTGCACACCAGCGCTCAGGTCCAGCTTCATCAGGGAGTCGACCGTCTGCTGGTTCGGCTCGATGATGTCGAGGAGGCGGTGGTGGGTGCGACGCTCGAATTGCTCGCGAGACTTCTTGTCCACGTGGGGGCCCCGCAGCACGGTCCACCGGGAGACGGTGGTGGGCAGCGGGAAAGGACCGCGGATCTCGACGCCCGTGCGACGGGCGGTCTCGACGATCTCGCGGGCACTGCGATCCAGCAGCTTGTGGTCGTAGGCACGCAGCCGGATACGAATCTTGTTGGTCTTGGCCATTGTGGCTTCTCCCTTACTCGACGATCTCGGCGACGACGCCGGCGCCGACGGTGCGACCACCCTCGCGGATGGCGAAGCGGAGCTGGGGCTCCA
>CAZHIK010001224.1:1130-2828 GCA_964532635.1 uncultured Enterobacterales bacterium | reverse complement strand
GCCTCGAGGTCGGAAGCCGGCGCGTAGACCCGCTCCGCGAAGATCCAGGGCACGGGGTTGAGAACGCAGTGGAGGATCTGCAATCCCAGGTTGCCCAGAGCGAGATCGTAGAGGTCTGGGAACACGAGCGCCAAGCGGAGCTCCACCCGCTCGGGTTCCTCGGCTGGAGTGTTCCACTCGCATCCGAGGTAGCGCGATGGCTTCTCGATCTGGAGCAGCTCTTCGGGCGTGAGCCAGGCCATGGGTTCAGGACCTCCGTCCAGCGGCCCATACCCCATCGCATCGGCCGATGTTAGGGACCAGCCATGGAAGAGCAGCTCATCGCTCGCTTCGACGACGCCCAGCGGCGCACCATCGCGCTGACGGGTGAGCTGCTGCGCAGGCTCGAGCCGGGCATGTCCGAGCGAGACATCTCCCGCATCGCGCTCGATCTCAGGGGGGCCTACGGCTTCGACGGCTGGTTCTACCCACCGGAGATCCAGATCGGCACCAACACCACCCGCGCAGGCATCTGGCGGCCGCCATCGGCCCGCGCGCGGCTCCACCGCGGCGACACGGTGATGCTCGCCATCGGCCCCTCCGACGGACGCGCCTCGGGCGACATCAGCGTCACCAAGACCTTCGACGGGCAGGACGATGGCCTGGCCCAGCGGGCCCGGGACTGCACCCTGGCCACCTGCGGCTACGCGTCCGGGCTCAAGTGCGTGGGCGAGCTGTTCATCTACGCGCGCACCTGGGCTGCCAACCACCAGCTAAGCCTGGCCAACCCCCGCAGCATCGGGCACGCCCTCCTCCCCGCCGAGGGCCGCCTCGCCTCCGGCTACCCACGCTCGGCCCACATGGCCACCTGGCTTCGGCGCTACCAGATCCACTTCCTGAACCCCCGCCGCCTGACCGGGATGTGGGCCATCGGCCCCCAGCTCGTGGGCACCCACAGCGGCGCCCGCTTTCGCGAGGTGGTGCTCATAACACCGGGTGCGCGACGCCTGCTGGGGCGGGACAGCTTCGACCAGCTCGGGAACTTCGCCTAGCCCGCTTCGCCATCGATGGCGCGCTGCAGCGCGGCGACCACGTGTCGATAGGCCTCGGGATCGTCGATCCCAACGATCTCCAGGTGGTAGAGCATGTGGGTCTCGCCAGCGAGCACCGAGCGCACCAGGGCGTCGACCTGCTGCACCGGATCGCCGGGAATCCCGAGACTGAGCTGGGTGCGGGTGCCCTCGACGAAGACCAGGATGTGATCCGATGGGAGCGTGAAGGACAGCTCTGCCACGCCCAGCTCCACCAGCCTGCCCGGCCCGTGGATGAGGGAGATCCCGGGACCATTGGGGGGCACGATGCGCAAGTCCAGGCCGTGGTCTCCAGGGGCGGGCTGACCGCCTGCGGTCCAGCCGTCGATGAAGCCCAACAGGGCTCCGAACTGCGAGCGATCGGGAACCTGGACGCCGGTCCGGATGACGCTGGCCTCGAAGCTGCGCGGGGTGCCGTCCAGGCTGAACCAGCAGCGCAAGTCCTCACCACCCGCCAGCCTGAGGCCTGGCGCATGGACCACGACCCCGCCAGGCTCGACGCGCACGACCTGGCCGCGGCTCCAGCCGCCGCTTCGAGGCAGGATCTCGCACGCCACGCGGCGCTCGGCGGCTTGCTCGAGGATTCGGCGTGGGTCCTCCATGTCAGCTCCAAGGACGAAATTCGTTC
>CAZHIK010001224.1:0-1120 GCA_964532635.1 uncultured Enterobacterales bacterium | reverse complement strand
GAGTGCGAGCGGGAACGCTCGGACCAGGAACGTAGCACCCTCACGGAAACCTCGACAGGGGGTCTCGTCCGACAGCACAACGGTGGCCCCGTCGAGCGCCAGGCAGTATCCTTCGCGCCCCCTTCCGGAGCTGGATCGTGCGCGTCCTACACTTCACGGATCTCCACCTGTACCGTCGTCCCCGGCCGAGCGCCCTGCTGGGCAAGCGGCTGCTGGGCACGGCGAACCTCTACCTCGGGCGCCGGGTCGACCACTTCTCACAGCGGAGCATCGAGCTGCTGGTCGAGGCCGTGCTCTCGCGGGCACCGGATGTCTGCGTTTGCACGGGCGATCTCACCGGCATGGCGAGCCCAGAGGAGTTCACCGACGTCCGCCAGCTACTGGACCCCATCCTGAGCGCGGTGCCCACCTTCATGATCCCTGGGAACCACGATGCCTACACCCGAAGCGCCCACCGCCAGCGCCGCTTCGAGGGGACCTTCGGAGCCTGGACCGGCGGCGGTGAGTATCCTGCGGTGCACAGGCACGGAGAGCTCTGCTTCGTGGGATTGGACTGCGCTCGCCCCCACCCCGTCCTGGCCAGTGGGCGGCTTCCGGAGTCCCAGCTCGAGGGACTCGAGCGCCTGCTGCACAGCGGCGAGCTGGACGAGAGCTTCACCACACTGCTCATCCACTATCCCTTGCGGGACAGCCGAGGTGCGCCCTACGCCAACGCGAGCCGCAGCCTGCTCAACGCCGCCGAGCTCGAGCGGGTGCTGGCCTCACGGCCGGGGATCGACCTCATCCTGCACGGCCACGAGCACCACGGCTTCCGCTCCGAGCTGCCCACACCCCACGGCCCAATCCCCATCCTCGACCCCGGCGCGGGAGGCAGGACCCCATCCGAGCAGCGAAACGAGACCGCACACTTCGGCGTCTACACCATCGAAGGGGGGCGCCTCGAGGCTGTGGAGCGTTGGTCCCTCGAGGGTGACCACTTCGTGCCGGAGCCGGGCGGCCCCTTCGCTTCGGGGCGCTAGTCGCCCCCGAGGACCTCGGCGAGGCGCCACGCCTTGGCACCCTCGATGGGCTGCCCGCCGAGATGCTCGGACGCGAGCCGCAACGCGGCGTCCATGCTGTC
>CAZHIK010001223.1:0-2836 GCA_964532635.1 uncultured Enterobacterales bacterium | reverse complement strand
CTGGCGAGCCATGGCGTCGATCTGATCCAGCGCCAGTCCCATGGCCTTGCCCACGTCGCGCACCGCCGAGCGGCGGCGGTAGGCGATGACCTCGTTGACCATGGCGGCCCGGCTGCGGCCGTACTTGTCGTAGAGGTACTGGATGAGCTCCTCGCGGCGCTCGTGCTCGAAGTCCACGTCGATGTCGGGGGGCTCGCCCCGCTCGGCGCTGATGAAGCGCTCGAAGAGCAGGGTGGAGCGTGAGGGATCCACCGCGGTGATGCCCAGGGCGTAGCAGACGGCGCTGTTGGCCGCCGAGCCCCGGCCCTGGCAGAGGATGCCCCGGGAGCGGGCGAAGCGAACGGCGTCGTGGACCGTGAGGAAGTAGGCGGCGAAGCCCAGCTGCTCGATGATGCCCAGTTCGTGGGCCACCTGGTCGTGGACCGTGCTCGGAGCGCCGCCAGGGTAGCGCTCGGCCAGGCCGGAGGCCACCAGCCACCGCAGCCAGGACATGGGGGTGTGTCCGCTGGGTACGACCTCGCGGGGGTAGCGATAGTCGAGCTGGGCCAGGGAGAAGCTGTGCTCCGCGGCGATGGCGGCGCTGACGCGTACCGCGTCGGCCAGTCGCGCGGGAGCGTCGCCGCCGATGGCCTGACCGGCGGCCTGGAAGAGCTCGGCCGCTCGAGCGGGGGAACGCAGCACCCGGGCCGCATTGGGGGCCAGGGCCCGTCCAGCCTGGTCGATGGTGGTGCGACGACGGATACAGGTGAGCACGTCGAGCAGGCGCTTGCGGGACGGCTGGTGCAGCTGCACGTCGCCCACAGCCACCAGGGGCACCCCCGACCAACGTGCCAGGCGCAGGGTGGTGGCGATGTGGGCGGCGTCCCCCGGCTGCAGTGCACAGCTGGCGGCCAGGGCCAGGCGCGTGTCGAAGGCCTCGCGGAAGGCCGAGACCTGGGCGACGCTCCAGGGCCCATGCAGCAGCGCGGTGAGGCCCGCGCTGTGCTCGAGGACCTGCTGGACCTCGTGGATCGCCAGGCCCTTGGGCTGCGCGGCGCGGCCGAGGGTGAGCAGGCGGCAGAGGTTGGCCCAGCCAGCGCGATCCCGCACCAACAGCACCAGGCTGGGGTGATCGCGCAGGGTGAGCAGGGCACCGACCACCAGCTTCAGATCGTGCTCACGGGCCGCGCGGTGGGCACGGACCAGACCGTAGACACCGTCGCGATCGGTGATGGCAAGCGCGCCCAGCCCCTGGGCAGCAGCAGCGGCTACCAGCTCCTCGGGCGAGGAGGCTCCCTCGAGGAAAGAGAAGTGGGAGCGACAGAACAGCTCGGCGTAGGCGGGGGCGGCAGCCATCACGCGATCCCCGTAGGCGCCGGGAAGCCCTGATCGAAGAAACCGTGCAGGAAGGCGTGGCCCAGCTCGCGGAAGACCCACAGCCCGCGGCCGTCGGCCAGCTCGAGGGCCCAGTAGCGGCGATCGATGCCAGCCGCCCACCACTCGGCGTGCAGCAACTCGGGGCCCCAGCAGCGCCGCAGGGCGAGCCAGCGCCCCTCGAGCAGTACCCGCCTGGGCGCGCCGAGGCGGGGATCCAGCTGTACGGGACGGGGCTCTGGCAGCAGCAGGTCCGGGCGCGGCAGGGGGAGGGAGAAGCGCCAGGACTCGTGAGGCCAGGCGGGGTCGGGTTCCTTGCCGTTGCGCTTGGTGGGCAGGGGGATGACGGCGCCCGTGGGCGCACCCGGAGCCGGTTCCTGAAAGCGGCCCTGGGGATCGAGGAGGGGCCGAGGGGCCCACGCGGCTTCGGGCCGCCAGCGATCCCGAGGCTCGGGGGTGAACAGCACCGCTGGACCGACGGTGTCGGCCAGGCGGGCGACGACCTGGGGCAGAGGCTCGAGGGCTTGGCCCCGTGCTAGCAGGGGTGCCTGGGCCCCCGCGAAGGGCACCGGTCCCGCCTCGAGGGACAGCCCGATCACGGGGGCCGCCAGCTGCAGCCCCTCGAGGCGACGGCGCAGCAGGCGACCGAGCTGCCGGGGAGCCCGCACAGGCCTTCCTGTGCGCAAGTGGAGCCGCAGCGGGCCGGCGTCTTCGAGGGACAGCACGACATCCAGACACACGAGGCCCTGGTTCGCGCCCTCGAGCATGGCGCACAGCTCGGTGCTGAGACGCTCGAGCACGAACAGCAGCGGCTCGGTGGAGTCCACAGGGCCGGGGAGTTCGCAGGACACGGCGACAGTGGCGTCGTCGCTCCGGGCGGCCAGTGGGAGGCTGCCTGGGCCCCCCAAGGCCAGGCGGTGCAAGCGCAGGCCCTCGTCACCGAAGCGACCCGCCACGTCAGCGGCCGTCAGCTGCGCCAGCTCCCCCACCCGGCGCAGCCCCAGATCCCGCAGCAACCTGCCAAGGCGCAGGGAGGGTGCGAGGGCCGCCAGCGGCAGCGGCGCCAGGGCCTCGGCGAGGCCACCGGGCGGAACACAGCGGTCACCGCCTCCCCAGGCAGCCAGCACACGGCCGGCGAAGAGGTCGTCGGCCACCACGATCCGGACAGCGTGGCCCAGCAGCCGCAGGCGCTCCCGCGCATCCTCGAGCAGGGTGGGCTCGGGGGTTGGTAGCCGCGCCGCGCCCCCCGGGGGGATGAGCTCGGCCACGAGCGCATCGGGGGGCATGGGCGCCACCGCGGGAGCGAAGCGTGCCAGTTGCCACGCGAGCTCGGCCAGATCCTGGCGCTCCTCGTCGGCCTCGAGCAGCTCGATCTCCACCTCGGGCAGGAGGGCACGGGCCTGGGACAGGCTCATGCCCGGCTCGATGCCCGCCCGCGCCGCACGGACTGTGCGAGCCTGAACCCGCAGGGCGTTGCGCTGCT
>CAZHIK010001222.1:0-2840 GCA_964532635.1 uncultured Enterobacterales bacterium | reverse complement strand
GCACTCTCGAAGGCCCTCAGCGCCAGCTCCAGCACTTCCTCCCGCAGTCCATGGCCCTCGAAGGCGTCTGCGCGCAGGTCGGGACTCCCGTCCGATCCCACCGACGCCGTGGCGGCCGCGGACATGGCCAGGGTGAGATCAGCGACACAGTCGGACTCCTGACCGCAGGTCGGCGCCGAGCGCACCGGCAGCACCAGGAACAGGGCGAGAATCAAGGCCAAGGTGCTCATGATCCACTTCATGCGCAAGCTCCGTGCCAACGGCGGCAAGCCGGTTTTCCAGTACTGGACACCTCGAGTGGGGTGGCTATGCCCCGGAGCGGCCCGGACGCTGCGAACTCAAGGTCGCGGGACCTCGAGCACACCGCCGTCGTGCACCACGCAGTGGTCGAGCACAGCTCCCCGAGGCACCGTGCAGCCGTCCCAGACCACCGTGTCGCTCAGGCGGGCACCGGCCCCAACCCGCGCACCCGCGCCCACCACGGTGTAGGGCCCCAGCCTGGCACACCGCTCCACCACGGCGCCCTCCCCCAGCCAGCAGGGCGCTTCGAGCCCAACGCTGGCGGCCACATCCACCTGCGTGGCCTCCCCGACCTCCACCGGCTCGGTACCCGCACGCAGCCCCCAAGCCGCCCTCTCCCAAGGTTCCATGGGCAGGCCGATCCCGCCGTCCATCACCGCCCGGTTGGCCTCGAGGTAGACCTGCGGGTTGCCCACATCGAGCCAGGTGCCCGGATGCACGCGGCCCACCACCCGTCCCTGGGGGATCAGGGCCACGTAGGCGCTGCGTACGATGCAGGAGAAGCCAGAGGCCGGAACCTGGTCCAGGGCCTCGCGGCGAAGGACGTGGATGCCGGTGAAGTGGGTGTCCTCGGAGGCCGGAGCGACGCCCGCGAGCCGAGCCATGGAGGTCAGCCGGACCACACGCCCGCGCTCGTCCACGGCCACGATGCCGTGCTTGCCGGCGTCGTCGGAGCGACGCAGCAGCATGGACGCCGCGGTGCTCGGCGGGTCGCAGGCCGCCATCAGGCCGGCCAGGTCACCGTCGCAGAGTACATCTCCGTTGACCACGGCGAAGCGCTCCGCAAGGTGTGGCCGCGCCAGCTGCAGCCCGCCCCCCGTGCCGAGGATCTCGGGGCGCTCCACCTGTACGTGGATAGCCAGGTCTTCGTAGGACTCGCACCAGCGCTCCACAGCCGGAGCCAGGTGGTGGGCGTTGACCACCGCCGAGCGCAGGCCGTGGGCGGCGCACAGCCGCAGGGCCTGCTCGAGCACGGTGACCCCGCAGACGGGCACCAGGGGCTTGGGCCGGTGCTCGGTGAGGGGACGCATGCGGGTGCCGAAGCCGGCGGCGAGGACAAAGGCGGTCGCGCCCATGGGGTCTCCTGGTACGGGCTCACATCTCGCGGCGGTTCTGCAGCGCCCGGGCGAGGCTGAGCTTGTCGGCATACTCGATCTCGGTGCCCACCGGGATGCCGTGGGCCAGGCGGGTGATGCGCACACCCAGTGGCTGCAGCAGCCGAGCCAGGTACAGCGCGGTGGTGTCGCCCTCGACATCTGGGTCGGTGGCCAGGATGACCTCTTGCACCTCGCCCTGCTCGATGCGCGCCAGCAGCGGCCCGATGCGCAGCTGCTCGGGCCCCACACCGTCCAGCGGACTGATGGAACCGTGCAGCACGTGGTAGTGCCCGCGGAACACGCCGCCACGCTCGATGGCCGGGATGTCCTGGGGCTGCTCCACAACGCAGATCAATCCCGCCTCGCGGTTGGCATCGAGGCAGCGGGAGCAGGGCGAGCTGGTGACCAGATCGCAGCAGCGCTCGCACTCGGCGATGTCTCGACGGAGCTCCACGATGGCCGCCGCGATCTCCTCGGCCACGGCCGGAGGCGCGCGCAGCAGCCAGTAGGCCAGGCGCGTAGCCGTGCGCTCTCCGATGCCCGGGAAGCGCGACAGTTGCGCCACACAGCGCTGTAGCGGATCCATCGCTAGAGGAGGCCCGGAGGCATGGGCAGCCCACCGGTGAGATCGGAGACCTTCTGCGCCATGGCCTCCTTGGCGCGGGTCAGCGCGTCGTTGACCGCAGCGGTGACCAGGTCCTCGAGCAGCTCACGGTCTTCCATGGCTTCCGCACTGATGCGCACCTCGATCACCTCCTGGCGACCGTTGGCCTTGGCGGTCACCAGGCCAGCACCGGCCTGACCCTCGACGGTGATCTCCGCGGCCTCGGCCTGCATCTGCTGCATGCGCTGCTGCACGTTTCCGAGCATGGCGGTGAGGTTGTTCATGTCGAAGGCGCCGCCGAAGGGGTTGTCGAAGCTGTCGCTCATGGGTCCATCTCCCTGGATTCGGTGGGTACGAAGTCTTCCAGCTCGAGCTGGAGGTCGCGACGGAGCCGGGAGATGACCGGATCGGTCTCGACCTCTTGCCGGAGCTCCTTCAGATAGCGCGCCCGGGCGGTCTTGCGCGCCTCGTGGCGTGTCTCGGGGCGTCCCTGGGCCTGCTCCCTGAGCACCACCTCCACCCGGGCCAGGCCTGGGAAGGCCGACTGCAACAGAGGGCGGATCTCGGCACCGGTGATCAAGGGCTTGCCCTGACCCAGCTGGAACTCGGAGGAGAACGCCACCTTGAGCACCTCCCCCGACCAGGACATGGCCGCGCTGTGCTCCACCAGGGCGGACCAGCGAAGATCGCCGCTCTCGAGCACGCTCAGGATCGCCTGGTAGCGGGTCTGGGTATCGTCGTCGGGGGTGACCCGAGCGGGGGGGAAGGCGGGCTTTTCCGGAGGAGGCTTGGGATCCGGTGGCTGCACGGCCTGAGCCGGGCGAGGAGGGCGCGGCGAG
>CAZHIK010001221.1:0-2848 GCA_964532635.1 uncultured Enterobacterales bacterium | reverse complement strand
ACGGCGTCGGCGGCGTCCTCGCTGCCAGCCTCGAGGGCCAGGAAGAGCTGCTCGGCTGCTTCCTCGCCACTGTCGGAAGCCAGCAGCAGCGTACCGAGCCCCTCCCGGGCGGTGGAGACGGCGTCCTCGAGCTCGGGCCAGCCCTCGATGACCTCTCGGTAGAGCAGCTCGGCCCGATCCGGTTGACCCGTCTGACGCAGCACATCGGCGAGGTTCAGCTTGACCAGGCCCCGCAGTTCGCCACTGGCATCGTCGTTGTCGAGGGTCTCGAGGATGGCCTGGGCCCGCTCGAGATCGCCGCGCCGCGCTCGCAGGCTCGCCACCTCGAAGCGTACGAGCAGGGCCTCCTCACCTTGATCCTCCACGACCTCGAGGGCGCGCTCGTAGAGCTCGAGGGACGAGTCGAGCTCTCCGAGGTCGTCGTGGACTCGGGCCCTGGCCAACAGCCAGCTGGACTGCTCGAGGGGATCCCAGCCCTCGCCCGGCAGCAGCTCGAGCACGGTCTTGGCGTCCATGCCCCGATCTCGGGCCACCAGCACCTCGGCCATGTTGCGAGCCAGGGCCAGGGCCACCTCCGGGTGCTCGGGGTGGCGCTCCAAGGCGTCGGTGACGTGCTCCCAGCCCCCATGCCCGTCGCCCTGATCCCGGGCGACGTCGAGCAGACCCAGCAGAGCCGTAGCCACGTACTCGGGTGAGAGGGACTCGTCCTCGGCCATGGCCAGGTAGACCGCGCTGGCTCCCTCGTGGTCGCCGGTCTCCATCAGCAGGGACGCCAGCCGCATCTGGATGCGGTTGCGGAGATCCTCGTCGCCCACATCCAGGCCTGCGGCCTCTTGCAGGACGAGCAGCGCCTGATCGGGAGCCTCGGCCATGAGCAGGGCCGCGGCTTGCTCGAGGAGCCAGGAGGCGCGCTCCCGGTTGTCCATGGCGCGGGAGGCCAGCTCGGCGTAGCGCTCGGCAGCCTCGAGCCCCTTGCCGCTCTCCACGGCTTCGATGGCCTCTGCCTCGAGGCTATCGTCACTGACAGCCGTGGGGCCGGTGTACTGGATGGCGAGGTAGAGCAGCAGCCCCAACAGGGCAGCCACTACGGCGCCGATCATCCAGCGCTGGTGCGCTGGGGCTGGGGGCTCTGGCTCGGCGATGGGAGCAGGCGGTTGCTCGTTCTCGCTCACGGGGCACTCCTGGTTCCGACCGGGGCATCATATCCCGCCGGAGACCGACGCCGTCCCGATGCCTTGCCCTGGTACCCCGTTTTGTGGCAGTCTCCCCTTCCAGGAGGCGTTCATGAAGCCTTGGTGTGCCGCACTGTCCGCCGTGCTGCTCCTCAGCGCGTCCACCCCCGCGCTCGCCGTCGATGCAGACACGTTCCAGCCCACGGGATCGTCCTTCGACGGCCAGAGTACGCTCCAACTCCACTACCCCGGCCTTGGCTTCGAGCGAGCCATGTACGCCGGTGTCGGGCTGTCCTGGGCCGACGATCCCATCGTCCTCCAGTACAGCAACGGGGACGAGGAGCCGCTGGTCCACTCGCTCATCGGCACCCGCATCGCTGGTGGATACACCATCGCGGGACGCGTGCGCGTGGACCTCGCCATGCCCCTGTACCCCTACGCGGGCGCACCGGGCGCGGGCTGGTCCGGCTTCTCCCCCGGAGACCTCAGCGTCGCCGCCCTGATGCCTCTGCGAGCCGTCGAGGCGGGCTCCCCCGGCTTCGCGGTCCACGCAGGGCTGCGCTTCCCCACTGGTGGCGAGTACACGGGCCAAGCGGGCACAGAGCTGGATCTGGCAGCCGCCGCGGCCGGCCGTAGCGGCTCCATCGGCTGGGCCGCCAACCTCGGGATCGGCCTCACCAAGGCCGAGGAGTTGGGAGACATCTCCCTTGGCTCCAGCCTGGATCCCGGCGTGGGCCTGCACTACGTAGTCTCCGATGCCCTCTTGCTCGGCACCGAGCTCACCAGCACCCTCACCCTCGCGGGCGGGCTGGGTCCCTTCAACAAGAACCCCGCCGAAGGTCACCTCTACGCCCAGTACGGCAGCGACGAAGGCCTCGTGGTCACCGGCGGTGTGGGCCGCGGTCTCATCGCGGGCGTAGGCGCCCCCGACCTGCGCCTGTTCGTCAACCTGGGCTACCACACCAAGGGCGTACCGCCGGTCTACGACCAGGACGCCGACGGCATCCTGGACGAAGCCGACGCCTGTCCCCACGAGCCCGAGGACCCGGACGGGTTCGACGACGAGGACGGCTGCCCCGATCCCGACAACGACCAGGACACCATCCCCGACGAGCGCGACCAGTGTCCGCGCCAGGCCGAGGACATGGACACCTTCAGGGACATGGACGGTTGCCCCGATCCCGACAACGACGGCGATCGGGTCCTCGACACCGAGGACGAGTGCCCCAAGGAGGCCGGCACCATCCAGACCCGTGGCTGCCCCGACGCCGACGGAGACGGTGTGCTCGACTCCCTGGACAACTGCGTCGACGAGCCTGGCCCGGCCACCACCCGTGGCTGCCCCGATGGCGACAACGATCGCGTGCCCGACAAGCGGGACGCCTGTCCCGACGAGCCCGCTGATCCACGCGCCGATCCAGCCCGCTCGGACGGCTGTCCCAAGCGCGTCGTGGTCACCCTGCACAAGATCGAGATCCTCGAAAAGATCCACTTCGAGACCGGCAAGTCCCGCATCCGCAAGGACTCCTTCAGTCTGCTCGATGAGATCGCGAGCGTGCTCCAGGACAACCCGGACATCAAGCAGGTCGAGGTCGCAGGCCACACCGACAACGTCGGCAGCGACGACATGAACATGAAGCTGTCCCAGTCCCGCGCCGAGGCGGTCATGATGCACC
>CAZHIK010001220.1:0-2852 GCA_964532635.1 uncultured Enterobacterales bacterium | reverse complement strand
GGGCGTAGAGCTTGCGCAGGGGATCGAGCAGCTTGGTGTAGGTGGCGGGGCAGGAGCGAGGGGAGCGGCCGATGGGGGTGTGGTCCACCACCACCACCCGGTTGAGGCCTTCGGGCAGCTCGAGGGCATCGGCGGGCAGGCCGAGGGGCATGTCGGCGGCGGCGTTGGGCCGAGCCAGGGCCTTGGCCAGGCGGGGGGCCAGGGTGTCCATGATCAGGGTGGACTTGCCGGAGCCGGAGACGCCCGTGATCACGGTGAGGGCGCCGGTGGGGATCGCTACGTCGAGGCTGCGCAGGTTGTGGCCCCGGGCGCCGCGCAGGACGATAGGCGGCCCGCCAGGGCGGGGCTGGTCGGGGGCGGGCAGGCTGGCGCGGCCCGCCAGCCAGGCCCCGGTGAGCGAGCTGGGATGCTCCGCGATGGCGGTGGGGGAGCCTTTGGCCACGATGTTGCCCCCTGCGGAGCCAGCCCCGGGGCCAAGATCCAGGACCCAGTCGGCCCGGCGGATGGTGGCGAGATCGTGCTCCACCATCACCACGGTGTTGCCGAGATCCCGCAGGCCCTCGAGGGTGTCGAGCAGGCGGCCCACGTCGCGCGCGTGCAGGCCGATGGTGGGTTCGTCGAGCACGTAGAGGGTGCCGGTGAGGCGGGAGCCCAGCTGTGAAGCCAGGCGGATGCGCTGGGCTTCGCCCCCGGACAGGGAGTGGCCCCGTCGATCCAGGGTGAGGTAGCCCAGGCCCACGTCGCGCAGGAAGCCCAGGCGGGCGCGCAGCTCCGGCAGCAGCTGGGCGGTGATCTGGCGTTCCCTGGAGCCGAGCTCGAGGGCATCCACCCAGGCCTGAGAGGCGTCGACCGTCAGCGCGCAGAGCTGAGCGATGTTGCGGTCGCCGATGCGGACACCCAGGATGGGCGGCTTCAGCCGCTGACCGTCGCACGCCAGGCAGGTCTGGGCCGTGCCGCTGGCGGTCTTGACTTCCCCAAGCCCGTCACAGCGCGTGCAGGCGCCCACGTGGCTGTTGAAGGAGAACTCACGAGGGGAGGGCTGCTCTGGCAGCACCGGGCCGTGCTCGGGGCACTCGGCCCTTTGGGACAGGGGCAGGGGAACGCCATGGACGGGGGTGAAGACCGCCCGCTCCCGGCCGTAGCCGTAGGCGGTGCGCACGGCGTCGGCGACCCGCTCGGCTGGGGCGGTGGCGGGATCGAGGCGGTCGAGCACCAGCCACGCGCCAGCCCGGAGCAGTTCGCGGGCCCGGGCATCTTCGATGGGTACGTCCGCCTCGCCGTCCCACAGGCGCGCGAAGCCGTCGCGCTGCAGCTGACGCTGGCGCTCGGCGGCCCGGCCAACGGGCTGGAGCTGGGTGAGCAGGCGGCCGCGGCCAGGGGCTCGCTCCGCCAGCCAGCGGGCGGCGGAGGAGGGATCGAAGCCCAACACCGGCCGGCCGCAGAGATGGCAGTGGGGCCGCCCGATGCGGGCGTAGAGCAGGCGCAGCAGGTCGTAGATCTCGGTGACCGTGGCCACCGTGGAGCGGGGGTTGTGGGCCGCTCGACGTTGCTCGATGGCGATGGAGGGCGCCAGGCCTTCGATAGAGTCGACCGGGGCGCGGTCGAGCCGGCCCAGGAAGCGGCGGGCGTAGGTGGACAGCGACTCCACGTAGCGGCGCTGGCCCTCGGAGAAGAGGGTGTGGAGCGCCAGAGAGGACTTGCCAGAGCCGGAGACCCCCGTGATGACGGTCATGGAGCCCTTGGGGATGGTGACGTCGATGCCTTGGAGGTTGTGGCGTCGTGCACCGCGCACCACGATGTCGTGTCGCTGGGGAGCGGCGGGCTGGTAGGGTGCGATGGGTTCGGCCGCCAGGGCGGCTTGGGATCCCACCAGTTCTCGCAGCTCGGCCAGAGCGCGGCCGGTGGGGGTGTCGAGGGTGGCAACCTGCTCGGGGGGGCCCCAGCCCACGAGCGAGCCGCCGGCATCGCCACCGCCGGGCCCCAGATCGATGATGTGGTCGGCGACCTTGATGACGTCGGTGTTGTGCTCGATGACCACCACGGTGTTGCCCGCGTCGACCAGGGCCTGCAGGGCATCGAGGAGGCGCTGGATGTCGGCGAAGTGTAGGCCGGTGGTGGGCTCGTCGAGCAGGTAGAGGGTGCGGCCGGTGGGGGGACGCTGCAGCTCGCGCGCCAGCTTGATGCGCTGGGCTTCACCTCCGCTGAGGGTGGAGGAGGGCTGGCCGAGGGCCACGTAGCCCAGGCCAACCTGCTCGAGGGTGGCCAGGGGGCGGGCGATGGCGCGGTGGTTGCGGAAGAACTCGAGGGCTTCGGAGACGGTCATGGCCAGCACGTCGGTGATGGTGCGGCCGCGGAAGCGGATCTCGAGGGTCTCGGGGTTGAAGCGTCTTCCGCCGCAGTCTTCGCAGGGCACGTGCACGTCGGCCAGGAACTGCATCTCGAGCACCTGGACCCCGGCGCCACCACAGGTCTCGCAGCGCCCGCCGGGCACGTTGAACGAGAAGCGCCCAGGGGCGTAGCCCCGAGCCACGGAGTCGGGCAGCTTGGCGTAGAGCTGGCGGATGCCGGTGAGGGCTCCGGTGTAGGTGGCGGGGTTGGAGCGCGGGGTGCGACCGATGGGGTCTTGATCGATGCAGATGACCTTGTCGAGCTGGTCGAGGCCCCGGATCTCGCGGTGGGCCAGGGGGCTGCGCTGGGCGGACTGGAGGGCGCGGGCCGCCGCGGGCTCGAGGATCTCGAGCAGCAGGGTGGACTTGCCCGAGCCCGACACGCCGGTGACGACAACGAAGCACCCCAGGGGAATGGCCACGTCGATGTCGCGCAGGTTGTGGGCCGAGGCTCCCGCGACCACC
>CAZHIK010001219.1:0-2853 GCA_964532635.1 uncultured Enterobacterales bacterium | reverse complement strand
CTGCAGCGCATGGTGGGGCTGCTCGCCGGCGAGCGCTGTGGCATGGCTGTCGGTAGCTACACCCTGGTGAACATGGACCTCGAGGTGATCCCCCCGGGCCTCATCGACCATCGGGAGTGGACCGACGACAACGGCCCCAACAACGCGCTGCGCATCGGGGGCCTGGGCGCGCCTCGGGCCTTCGCTACGGAGTTGGTGCGGGCCAACCCCTTCCCCAACGCCAGCTACGGCGAGGACTACGCCGTGGTGCTGCGCATCAGCCGCGAGTACAAGGTCGGGCGCATCTACGACTCGCTCTACCTGTGCCGGCGCTGGGAGGAGAACAGCGACGCCGATCTGCCCCCCGCTGTGGCGGCCCGCTACCAGGTCTACAAGGACCGCCTCCGCAGCCTCGAGCTGGCTGCCCGGATGGCGCGGGGGTGAGCGTGCAGCACGATCGCACCGACCAGGGCTGGGCCGGCCGCTTCGTGCCCCGCGGCGCCCTGCCACCAGCCGCCAGCTTCACGAGCCTCGGGGCTCGCCTCGAGCCCTTCCTGGACTGGCAGGCCGACTGTTGGCCCCGACTGGCCGCGGCCCGCGAGGGCCTGGCCGCTGTGCAGAGCCGCGAGATCCAGGTCGGCAGCCGCACCGTGCAGGCCCAGTTCAACCCCGGCCGTGCCGTGAGCACCACCGCCAAGGTGGACCCAGCCAGCATTCGGAAGCGCCCTTGCTTCCTGTGCCCGGGCAACCTGCCCGCCGAGGAGAAGGGCCTGGCCTACGGACGGCACTGGGTGCTGCTGGCCAACCCGGCCCCCATCCTGCCCATGCACTTCGTGCTCGCCCACCGGGAGCATCGACCTCAGCGGGCGCGAGACGCCATCCCCACCCTGCTGGACTTCGCGGGCGACACCGCTGGACAGGTCAGCTGCTTCTACAACGGGCCCCTGTGCGGCGCATCGGCCCCCGACCACCTGCACCTGCAGGCGGTGCGGGCTGGGCTGCTGCCCGAGGAGTGCGCCGCTTGGGCCGTGGTGGACGGCGCCCCCGCGGATCGCCTGGTGCAGCGTCCGAGGCTCGACCTCTGGGTGGTCCAAGGCCCCGGCCCCGTGGTGCTGGCCTTCTTCGGCGAGCCCCGCGTGGTGCGCCGCGCTCTGGCGGCCGCCGTGGATGCGTTGGCCACGGTCCAGGGCGAGCCCGAGGAGCCGCGGCTCAACCTGCTGGCCGCGGGCCGCGAGGGCCGGGTGCTGGCCCTGCTCTTCCCCCGCGCCGCCCACCGTCCCGCCTGCTACCACGCACCCGAACCCGAGCGGCGGCTGATCAGCCCGGGGGCCATCGACATGGCCGGGCTGCTGGTCACCGTGCGCCGGGATGACTTCGAGGCCCTGGACCCCACCTTGGTGGACACCATCTACCGCGAGACCTCCCTGCCCCCCGAGCGGTTGGGTCTGGTCCGCGACCTGCTCGAGAGGAGGCTGGCCCATGCCTGAGCCCCGTCTACGCGTCGGCCTGATCCAGGGCCGCGACTCCCTGCGCTTCGAGCTCGAGGGCCTGTACCACCTGCTGGTGGACGGGGCCGAAGAACCGGTGGCCCGCCTGGGTGGCCGCTGGCGGGCCGAGGTTGGACCGGAGGGCATCGCCCTGCTGCGCCATGGGGCCACCGAGCCCACTGCCCGTGGCCAGCGGCTGCGGCTGCGACCCCTGGTCGAGGCCCGCTCGGCGTTCTTGCTGCGGGACATGACCGTGGGAGTGGACTTCCACTGGCAGCACGACGAGGACCTCAGCTTCGTGGGGGAGCTGTCCCTCGAGGCGCGGGAGCGCGGCATGGACGCGGTCAACGACGTGGCCCTCGAGGACTACCTGCTGAGCGTGATCTCCTCGGAGATGAGCGCCCGCTGTCCCACCGCTCTGCTCGAGGCCCACGCGGTCATCTCCCGCTCTTGGCTGCTGGCGCAGCTCGAGGCCCGC
Source organism: uncultured Enterobacterales bacterium (assembly GCA_964532635.1). Taxonomy (GTDB): domain Bacteria; phylum Myxococcota_A; class UBA796; order UBA796; family JAFGLY01; genus CALDOK01. The sequence goes on along the minus strand of CAZHIK010001219.1, from coordinate 909 downwards.
GGGGTGGCCCCCATCCCCCCCTCCGAGCCCGAGGAGCGCGACGGCGCGCTGCACATCCTGCGCTGGTACGACCGCGAGGATCACGCGCACTTCGACGTCTGTGCCGACGACCACTGCCAGCGCTACCAGGGGGTGACCCGGGCCTTTTCGGAAGAGGCCACCGCCGCGGTTGTTGCCACCCGGGGACGGGTCCTCAGTGAGGCTGGTCGGGTCTGCGATGCACGCTTCTCCAAGTGCTGCGGCGGCTTCACCGAGCTGTTCTCGAGCTGCTGGGGGCCCAGCGATCCCGCCTACCTGCAGGCCTTCGCCGATCTGCCCGAGGGCGAGGAGCCGGCCTGGTCCCTGCCCCTGAGCGCCGAGGCCAACGCCGTGCCCTTCATTCGTGGTGCGCCGCCGGCCTTCTGCAACACCCAGGACCGCACCGTGCTCGAGAAGCTGCTGCCCGAGCTGGACCACGACACCCGGGACTTCTACCGCTGGGACGTGACCCTCGAGCAGGCCGAGCTGCAGGGCTTGTTGAAGGACAAGATCGGGCTCGAGCTGGGGGCCATCCTGTCCATGGAGCCCATGGAGCGAGGACCCTCGGGTCGCCTGATCCAGCTGGCGATCCACGGCGAAGGCCGCCGGGTCGTGCTGGGCAAAGAGCTCGAGATCCGGCGCGCCTTGTCCGCCTCCCACCTGTACTCATCGGCCTTCGTTGTGCGTGCCGAGGGTCCTCGTGGTGGTGTCCCGGAGCGCTTCCACCTGCGCGGCGCTGGCTGGGGCCACGGCGTGGGGCTGTGCCAGATCGGAGCTGCGGTGATGGCCGAGCGTGGCTACGACGCCCGCGGCATCCTGGCCCACTACTACCGAGGCGCGGAGCTGGTGCAGCGGTATTGATGCGGTGCCGTGGCGGGCGGGGGTGAACCC
>CAZHIK010001218.1:0-2854 GCA_964532635.1 uncultured Enterobacterales bacterium | reverse complement strand
GGCCCCGAGGGCGACTGGGACGACTAGGCGGAGTTCACAGAAGCGACAGCGCCAGGTGGGCCCCCCCCGAGAGGGCCCCGTAGCCCACCCGGTGATATGTCGCTTTGCCGTGCACCCTTCCCTCGCTCGGCTCGGCAGCCGTCCCTCCCGGTCCATGTGTTTCCTGCTCCTGCTGATGTTCGCCTGTGGTGGAACCCCGCGGGACAGGACACCCTGGGTTCCCGAGGCCTGCGAGCCTGGCTGGATCGACGACGACGGCAGCTGCGTGCCGGAGGCCTGCGGTGTGGGGAGCTGGGGGGATCTGCCCGTGGACGGGGCCACGGTGTATGTGGACGCCAGCGCCGCCGATGGCGGTGATGGCAGCGCCGAGGCACCCCTGCTCAGCGTCCAGGCCGGGCTGGACCTGGCGGGCGAGCGGGGGGGCGGCTTGGTGGCCGTGGCGGCGGGGAGCTACGCGGAGACCCTGTTGTTGGGCATCGACCACGATGGGGCGCACCTGGCGGGTCGCTGCCGTGATCTGGTGGAGATCGACGCCAGCGGAGGCGGCTACATGAACTACGGCATCGAGGCGCTGCTCGGAGCGGCCCAGGCCCAGGTGTCGAGCCTTCGCATCCAGGGCGCGATCAACTGCGGGATCCTCGTGGGCAGCGGTCGGCTCTCTCTGCACGACGTCGCTGTGCTGGACTCCCAGGAGGACGGCATCTTCATCCAGAGGTATGGCGGCGCCTTGTCTCAGATCGAGCTCACGGACTGCCTGCTCGATGGAAACCGTGGGGCCGGCATCTACGCCATGGAGAGCGGCGTCAGCGCCACTCTCCAGGACACCGTGATCCGCGGGACCGAGGCTCTTGCCGGTACCGCAGCGGGCCTGTACGTGCTCGAGGGGGCGAAGATCACGGCGACGGACTGCGTGCTCGAGGGCAACAGCGTGATGGGGGTCATGGCGTACGGTTCGGGCACGGAGATCGAGCTGGTGGGGACCACCATCGAAGGCACGCTTCCGAGCGCGCAGGCCTTCGGGTACGGGGCCCTGGTCCAGAAGGGGGCGATGCTGAGGGCCGAGGGGTGCCTCTTCCAGGACAACAGCTCCGCCGGGATCGTTGCGACGGACTCGGGTACCGAGGTGCGGATGGCGGACACCATCGTCCGGGGCACGGCCGCTGTCGGGCACTCCACCTGCAGCGGTGTCTACGTCGACCAAGGCGCCTCCCTCGAAGCGGAGTCTTGCTGGTTCGACGCCAACACGGGGGCGGGCCTGCTGACCGCTGGTGGGGCGCGCGTGGCCCTGTCGAACACCCTCGTCAGCGACACGCAGCCCCGGGGGGACGCCAACGACAGCGATCCGGTCGGCATCGGCGTATACGGCGATGCGCGCCTGGTCGTCGAGGACTGTTCGCTGGTAGAGAACACGGGCCTGGGGCTGATGGTGGACGACGCCGAGGCTGCACTGTTCGGTACCACCATCGCGCACTCGCGACCGCACGGGGAGCCCGAGCTCGGGTATGGCGCGGAGTTCACCGGAGGCAGCCAGCTGCTGCTCGAGGGCTGCGACATCGCTTGGAACACTGGCGTGGGCATCCACATCTGCGATCCCGAGACCCTCGCGCGCCTGCAGGACACGACGATCCGGGAGACACAGCTCGACTCGGAAGGAACCAGTGGCGTCGGCATCATCGTCGAGGACGGGGCCTCGCTGATCGCCTCGGACTGCCTGGTCGATCGCAACGCCGCCGCAGGGGTGAATGTCAGGGACAGCGGGACCTACGCCTCGCTGCGGGACACCGTGGTTCGGGACACCCAGCTCGATGGGCTGGGACTCTATGGCAACGGGGTGGCCGCACACGGAGCTGACATCGAGCTGGACGGTTGCCTGCTGGAACGGAACGCGACGGTAGGGCTCTGGATCAGCGCGACGGCCACCGCCTGGGTCAGCTCCACCACCGTGCGCGAGACCCTGTCCAACAACGACATGCGCGGCAGCTACGGGGTCCTGGTCTATCGGGGCGGGGCCCTGGCGGCCGATGACCTGCTCCTCGCCGACAACACCGAGGCGGGCCTGACCGTCTTCGGGTGCATGGAGGAGCAGCCGAGCCGCTGCTCCAGCGCTGTGATCGACGGCCTGGTCGTCCAGGGCACCACGCCCTCGCCCCTGGGCTTCGGCGGCCAGGGCATCCAGGTCTTCGACGGGGCTGGCTTCACCGCATCCGACCTGCAGATCCAGGGCAACACCACGTATGGAATGGGCGTGATCGGCAGCGGCGCCGTTGCCCGGGTCAGCAACGCCCGGTTCCTGGACACCCTGCCGGGTGTGGACGGCAAGGCCTTCGGCATCCAGGTCACCGAAGGCGCGATCCTCGAGGCCGAGGACACCACCATCGAGGGCAGCTCGGTTGTCGGCCTCATCGCGGACGGCGAGGGCACCGAGGTCTCCGTCGAGGGCGGTCGTGTCGCGGGGACGCTGCTGGGCACGCAAGAGGCGGGCTCGGTGGCGGCCGGCGTCAGCGCCCAGCAGGGCGCCCGCATCGTCGCCCGCGGGTTGCAACTCGAGTCGAGCATCGGCCCTGGTCTCTACGTGGTGTCCGAGGGAAGCCAGCTGTCCTGCACGGACTGCACCATCACCGACAGCCAGTTCGCGGGGGCCGTTGCGCTGATGGGGGGCAGCCTGGAGCTGAGCGACAGCAGCATCAGCGGCACCACGGCGAGCGCCAACCTGGGCGGCGGTGCCGGCATCTGGGCGTCGGAGATGGAGGGCCAGGATCCGAGCCTGCGCGTGTCGGACTGCAGCATCAACGACAACGAGATCGCCGGTGTGCAGCTGTCGGGGAGCCTGTCCTGCCAGCTCAGCGACAACAGC
>CAZHIK010001217.1:0-2854 GCA_964532635.1 uncultured Enterobacterales bacterium | reverse complement strand
CACCGGCTGTTTTATTGGCTGCGGCGCAGACCTGGAGAAGAACTTCACCGCCGACGCCTACGGCGAGGGCCTGGCGGCCACCCTGCGCCGGCCGGATCGCCCCGATCGGGTGCTGGCCCACAGCCACCCGGACCTGGGCATGGCCCTGTTGTTCGGCGCCGTCACGGTGGCCCTGGGCTTCTCGGAGGGTGACGAGGGCAAGGTCATGGGGCTCGCCGCTACCGGCGATCCTACGCCCGGACTCCCGCGCTTCGAGGCTCTGTTCCACAACCATCCGGTACCCCGCCTCCGGCGTCCCCTCACCCGACGACGCGTGGCGCGGCTGGTCCGAGGGCTGGCCCGCCAGGACGCGGCCGCTGCCCTGCAGGCCTGCGTCGAGGCCCGGGCCCTGGCCTGGGCACGCCACCTGCTCGAGCTGTACCCCGCCCCCCGGCTCCACCTGGCAGGGGGGCTGTTCGCCAACGTGCGCCTGAACCAGCTACTGGCCGAGCTCCCGAGCGTCGAGGGGCTCTTCGTCTTCCCCGCCATGGGGGACGAGGGTCTGGCCGCAGGCGCCGCCCACGCGCGGTGGTGGCGCCAGCACGGCCAGCTGGCCGAGCCCCTCCACGGCGCCGACCTGGGCCCCACGCGAGAGCCTCCCACCATCGACGCAGTGGTGGCCTCCAGCGGGCTCCCCCAGCGCCGGATCGACCCGGTGCGAGCCGCGGTGGAGCACCTTCGAGCCGGGCGCGTGATCTGCCGCTACGGGGGCCGCGACGAGTACGGGCCAAGGGCCCTGGGGCACTCCTCCATCCTGTTCCGAGCCGACCGCCCGGACCTGTCCGATCGGGTCAACCGCGCCCTTGGACGGGATCCCATCATGGCCTTCGCCCCCATCATGGCCGAGGAGGCGGCGGGCGAGTCCATCCGCTCGCCGCTCCCCCCCGAGGACCTGGCCTGGATGACCATCACCGCCGACGCCACCCCCATGTTGGCCGAGCGCTGCCCCGTGGCGGTCCACGTGGACGGCACGGCCCGCCCACAGCTGGTGACGGCTGCGCGGGACCCCGAGCTGCACGCCCTGCTCAGCGCTTGGCGGCAGCACAGCGGCCAGCCCGCGCTGATCAACACCAGCTTCAACCTGCACGGCGAGCCCATCGTCCACAGCCCCAGCGACGCCCTTCGCAGCTTCCAGGCCTCGGGGCTCGATGTCCTGATGATGGGAGGCTGGGAGATCACCCGCGCCTAGGTCGGCTCAGGGCAGCACCCAGATGGGGGTGCCCACCTCCACCAGATCGTACAGGGCATCCACGTCGGGGTTGCACATGCTGATGCATCCCCAAGTGAGGTGGCGGTAGCCCTCGGGCCACTCGCCAGCCCAGCCGTGGATGCCGATGCCTCCGCCCAGGCGGGTGGTCTTCAGGGGCATCACCCCGCGGGCGTTGGCGTCCAGGATCGCCCGATACTGGGCCACGTCGATCAAGCCGCGCTCCAGGCCCGAGGCTGCGTCCTGGTCGTTGGGGTAGCTCAGCCGCATCCAAGCCGGGCCGAAGAAGTCGGCCACAGCACCCGCGAAGGGTCCACGGGACTTCTCCACGATGCGGTAGGCGCCCTCGGGCAGCTTGTTGTCCCCCCGCCGCTGCTTGTGGCCAGTGGGGCTCTGGCTCAGGGCGATGGGGTAGCTGCTGACGTGCTCGCCCACAGCGTAGTGGTGCAGCTGGTAGGCATGCTTGACCGCCACGAGGATCTCGGGGAGCGCCGCGGGCACCGGCAGCTCGCGACGAGCCGCGATGAAGTCGCTGGGGTCCTCGTAGTGCTCCCGCACCCAGACGGCGTCCTTGCCGTGGGAGGACGGCCAGTAGGTCACCGCCAAGTCCTTCATGATGTCCCGCCGCAGCTCGAGGTGCAGGTGGGAGAGGAAGGCGCCGTGGCCGTCCCCGATGGTGCCCAGCTGCTCCCGGCGTCCCACCCGCTGGCCGGGTTCCACGGTGAGGGTGTCCAGGTGGGCGTACAGCGAGTCCACCCGCTTCACCACGTTGTTGTCCAGGTAGCGGTGGCTGACCACCACCGTGTTGCCCCACAGGGCGCCCTCGTCCTGGGCGCTGAGCACACAACCCGAGGCCACCGCGTGGACCGGCTGACCACGGTCGGTGTGGCCGCCGCCGTTGCCGTTCCAGTCCTCGCCTGTGTGGATGCCCACGCTGTAGGACTCGGCCGTGTCCACAGCCACGTACCAGCCGTCGTGCACCGCGCCGTCGAGGGTGGAGGTGTAGCGACCCTTCCCGTCGGGATCGCCCACGGGGAAGTCGAAGCCGTCGGCCAGCAGCGGGTCCAACAAGGCCTCGAGCCCCTCGGGCTCATCCTCCGGACAGGGAGGGAGCGGAGGCACCTCGGGGGGCGCCTCGACCACTGCAGCCGATGGCTCGGACGGTTCGGGAGACACAGCAGGAAGCTCCGCGGACGCGATGGGGTCCGCGGGCCGACAGGCCAGGAGAAGGATCAGGAGCGGCGGCATGGCTACCTGGACAGCGTAACGGCGGACGGGTTCCGGGGAACCCGGTGCCCGATGCCATGCGGGCGTGACGTCGGCGCGGTCAGCGGCATAGAGTGGATGAGCCCCTCATCCCCCGTCGCACCGTGCATCTGCTGCTCGCCGCCCTGTTCTCCACCCCCACCCAGGCCGCCTGCCCAGCCCAGGCGGTGGACCTGGGCGCCCAGGCCAGCGCAGCGGTGGCGGCCTACGAGGCCCTGGATGTAGAGCGCTTCCAAGACCTGGCGGAGAGCGTGCAGCAGGATCTGCCCTGCCTGGTGGAGCCCGTGGAGCCCCCCCAGGCCGCTCAGGTACACCTGGTGGTGGCCCTGGATGCCTGGACCC
>CAZHIK010001216.1:0-2855 GCA_964532635.1 uncultured Enterobacterales bacterium | reverse complement strand
CGGCGATGTCGAGGTGACAGTGTTGGCATGCCATGAGCCCCCTGGCTTCACGGCCGACAGTGGTGACTGCGATGATGGCGACCACTTCGTGAATCCGGGCGAGGACGAGTGGTGCGACGGTGAAGACGACGACTGCGACGGCGAGGTGGACGAGGAGCCGCAGAATGGCGAGGTCTACTACTACGACAACGACGGCGACGGCTTCGGCGACCCAGTGGCGTCAATCGAGGCCTGCGAGCCGCCGGACGGGACCGTGGAGGATGACACGGACTGCGACGATGACGACCCGGACATCAACCCCGGGGCCGAGGATATCTGCGGTGACTGGGTGGACAACGACTGCAACGGGTTTGTGAGCGATGGTTGCCCGTACGAGGGAAATGCGCCCGCTACGGATGTCGATGTGGTGATCGAGGGGCCGGGCTGGCAGACGGGGGAAGACATCGACGGAGTCGGCGATGTGAACGCGGATGGCTACGATGATCTGTTGGTCGATGGAGGTGGTTCCCCCCTACTCTTCCTCGGTCCGATTCCGGTGGGAACCACGAGCATGGCTGCGGCGGAGGCGGTGCTGACCGGGGAGGGCGACTCACCGGTCGCTGGCGCGGGGGACCTGAACCTGGATGGCTTCGATGACCTGCTGTTCGGGGATACATCGCTGGCTTCCGGGGGCTGTGCGGCCATTGTGGTCCTCGGACCTGTGAGTGGCGAAGTCCACCTGGATCCTGCGGGGAGCGGTCAGTTTCTGTATGGGGAAGATGAAGACGACAAGGCGGGCGGGGCGGTATCAAGGGCCGGGGACATCAACGGCGACGGCCTGCCCGACATCATCGTGGGAGCCAATGACGAGAGCACTGCGGGAGAACGAGCCGGGGCGGCTTACGTCGTGCTGGGGCCGGTCACCGATGCTGCCACCCTGGCGTCGGGCTCGGTCAAGCTGCTCGGCGAGGCCGTGCGCGACTACGCTGGTGACGAAGTAGCAGACGCTGGTGATACGGACGGAGATGGCCTCGACGACGTGCTGGTGGGTGCCTTTCTCGAGTCTTCGATTGGGGAGTGGGGTGGTGCGGCCTACCTGGTGCTGGGCTCGGAGGACTTCGAGGCCGGTCAGGTCTCGAGCTTGTCCAATGCTGGTGCAAAGATCGTGGCGGAGGAATCCGCCTACCACACCTACGTCGGGCGAAGCCTCGCGGGTGGAGGAGATGTGAACGCGGACGGCTACGATGACATCGTCGTCGGAGCCCCGGCATTCGGCAGTCCCGGCAAGGCCTACCTCTTCTACGGCCCCATCACCGGTACGATTCCTGCGAATGATGCGGATGCTGTCTTGGAAGACGAGACATCCCCTGGGTATCTGGGAGAGTCCGTCGCGATGGCGGGAGATGTCGACGGGGATGGACGCAGCGAGATCCTGGTCGGTGCTCCGTATGAAGTCACAGGAAGCTCCGGTACAGGAGCAACATACCTGCTGTTCGGCCCCGTCTCGGGCAACCACACCCAGGAGACCGTCCCCGCGAGCTGGGAGGGCACCTACAGCGGAGAGTGCGTGGGCGCCAGCGTGGCTGGGGTCGGCGACCTCGACGCCGATGGTGCCGCGGACATCGCGTTTACCGGCTCGGCAGAAGGCATCTGGCACACTCAGACCCACCTCTATCCTGGAACAGCCTACGTCATGTACGGTCTGTATTGAGGGCGCCTAGTCGGGGCGGGGGCCGGTGTACGCATCCCAGGAACGGTCAAACGACCATTGGAATGTGGTGTGGTAGGCCCAGCGCAGCAGGTCGAGCTGGTAGAGGATCTGTCGATACTTCTCAGTGGGCCAGTCCGGCCACAGAGCGTGGTCTTCGGGATCGAAGCTGTCCGAGTCGATGGTCTCCTGGAGCGAACCGGTGAGCTGTGTCGGGGAATCTCTGCCAACAACGTAGCTCGAGTCCGCGTAGTAGACGTGCGGGTTGGCGCCGGAATCCCAGGCCGCGTTCAGCGCGATGTTCGCGTGGCGGTTGAACCACCAGGGGGGCTGGGCGTGATCCTCGGCGAACTGGATCCGGACGTAGGCGCACGGCAAGTCGGCGAGCAGCGGCAGGAAGTTCGCCGCAGAGCGCTGCAGCCAGAAGTATGAGAGCTCCCAGAACAGCGATCTCCCATTGTACACCAGGGGATAGTACCAGTTCACGTACATGCCGCAATCCACGGTGTCCGGCGCGTCTTCATCAACTTCGATCTGTTCCTCGTCGAACAACTCATCCAGCACCTCGACGGGTGGGCGGAAGAAGAAGTTGTAGGCCGCGCCGCCCTTTTCGTGATCCGCAAACCACGTTTGCCAGCAGTCGAAGGTGAGCGTGTCGAGCCCGAGGTACGCGTTGGCCGGTGGACTCAAGTGTTGGTTTTTCGCCGCCGCCGCATCCCAGTTCGGGTCCCAGTACACAGAGCCTCTGTCTATGGGTGAGAAGGCGTAGGTGGCCACGCTCTGCGCCAGGCTGTTCGGGGGGCCCTCCCAATCGACCAAGGCGTGGACCTCCCATGACGTGGAGGCGATCCACTTGGAGGCTGCGGACAGACCGTTGCTGCTGGAGCTCACCAGGAGCCTGCGGTCGCGGCCGATGCCGTACACGCTGTCGAGGCCGTACACGCTATCGAAGTCGTCCAGCATCGCCATCGCGACATCGACCACAGCGTCCATGGCGGCCATGGTCATGCTTCCGCACAGGTCGTCCCCCCTAGCCACCCCCCGTTTCGCATCGAACGTTCCGGGCGTCCAGTTCTCCACAAAGTAGGGGTCTCCGTCCGCTGCGTGCGCCACGTGTAGACGCTCCCCCCAACCCGCCTGAATCCGGTGAACAACGCGGCAGGTGATC
>CAZHIK010001215.1:0-2859 GCA_964532635.1 uncultured Enterobacterales bacterium | reverse complement strand
CCGACGCCGACACCGACGCCGACACCGACGCCGACACCGACACCGACACCGACACCGACACCCTTGTCGAGGGCGCATGGCTATTGGAGTACCAGGGCACCGCCTCGGGAGCCTGCGATCACATGGTGCCCACCTCCGACATCGAGATGAGCATCGCGATGGACGGAGCGGACGCCTTTGTGCTGTCGGACGGAGACATCGAGCACCCCTGCTCCATCGACGGCATGACCTTCGAGTGTGGCGAGGTCAACACGGGGTCCACCGACCTGTCCGGGAGCGGCTGGAACGCGACCCTGATGCGCTACCAGCAGCTGTCGGGCACCATCGAGAGCAGCACCGCCTTCAACGGCGTGATCGCATTCACGATGAACTGCGATGGCGAAGACTGCGCCGACGCGGAGTCCACCATGGACGACGTCCCCTGCACGGTCTACGAAGACGTCGTAGGGACCTCTCTCGACAGCGGGACCGACTGAGCCGTTCGACCGGCCCCGCAGCGCAGGGCGTGGGGCCGCTACTTGACCAGCAGCGCCAGCATCTTCGAGGCCCGCTCGAAGACCACTGCGTCCCGCTCGGCCAGCACCTGGCGGAGATGGCCGGGACAGATTCCGGACCGCACGGGCAGGTAGCTGCGGATGAAGATGTTCTCTTCGCTGGCGGAGAGGGCGACGGAGCAGAACGACGAGATGTTGTTGATGGCGTCGACCACCCTGAGGCACAGAGTCTTGTCCTCCATCATCACCTCTTCGAGCCCGAAGACCGCGGTGAACTCGAGCCCGCAGACCTTGTCGTCTATCTCGTCCTTGTGGGGCTCCACGATGGTGTTGAGCTTCTTGCCATCGTACTTGTAGAGGTGATTGCCGTCGCTGACCGAGCAGCTGTAGCCCAGCTCATCGAAGACCCGGTCGACGACCTTCCAGCTGAATGGGACGAGCCTGTCGTTGGCCATGATTCCACCTCCCTACTTGACCAGCTTCAACAGAGAAGAGCCGATCTTGTTCATTTCGGCACGCCGCCGCTGAACCAGCTCGTTCAGCAAGGCCAGGCTGAAGCCTGCCTTGAGCGGCAACGCGCTGGTGACGACCACGTCGCCATCGGAGTCGACGAACACGTGCAGCGACTTGCAGTTGTAGTTGATGACGTCCATCATCTTGCCACGGGTCAAGACGTCGTCCGCCAGTGCGGGCTCGATGTCGAACACGCTGCGGATCGCCAGGTAGCTCGGCTTGTCGGTGATCGAGTCCTCGATGACGTGGATGTTCATGCCGAACTCGCTGCTCTTCTTCAGGCGCAGCACACCCTTCTTGATCGTGGCCTCGAAGCCCTTCTTCTCGAAGTACGGGGCGACCTCCTCGGGAACGTAGGCCGTCAGTGGCTCGCCCTGCCCAGCGGCGGGGCCGGCACTATCGTCTTCGGCGATGGGCGAAGAGGAACTCTCGGCCGCGCCGGAAGCGCCGCCTCGAGCTGCCAGCTTCTTGCGCACCCGCGCCAGGTTCGCGGCGTTGTTGGCGTTGATGTAGCACTGCTCGGCTTCCTCGAGCAGATCGTGCAGTTCGTACTTTTCACCGGCGGAGTTCCAGCTCTGCCACCAGCTCTTCTTGACCTCGGCCATGCAGGCTCCTTCATCGCTTGGAGTGAAGTACGGCGGCGCCAGCGGGTGCACAGAGGCACTCGACTCGACCGACCGTAGCTCCAGAACACACGCCGACGATGGTACCACATCGGTGACCCGCGGCCGGAAGGCTGCATCGCAAGCCCGTCGGCGGCGCCTCGGTCCGCGCGACCAGCCATACCCGCCCCTCGGGCGCCTATGTTACAACTGGTTACTTTTTCACACCGCGAGGCCCCGTGTCTTCGGCTAGCATCGGGGAATGCCAGGCCTCATCAGCATCCTCGTCGCCCTCTGCTTCGCCATGCCCGCCTACGCCGCAGACCCGGGCTCGGTGGAGGTCACCCGCATCGATCTGCTCTACGCCCAGGCCTACCTGCTCCGGGGGCGCGACGGTGCGGTCCTGGTGGACACGGGGCTGCCTGGCGCCGCAGCCAGGATTCTCGGCGTGGCCAGGCGGGCGGGCATCGAGCCGGAGGACATCGATCTCATCGTGCTCACCCACACCCACGTGGACCACGCCGGCGGCGCCGCGGCGCTGGCCCGGCGCACAGGGGCTCCGGTGGTGGTGCAGGCCCGGGGCCGAGCACAGCTGGCCCGTGGGCGCGGTGCCCCGGTGGTTCCCCACACGCCCTTGGGGCGCATCATCGCCTGGGTGGGAAAGAACCACCGCGTGCCAGCCCACGACGCCGAGATCATCGTGCGGGAGCGGCTGGACCTCGGCCCCTGGGGCATCGACGGCTTCGTGCTGGCGACCCCCGGACACACCGCCTGCTCCCAGGGGGTGGTGGTGCCCGGGCAGCTGGCGGTGGTGGGGGATCTCATCATCGGTCCCCGCAGGAATCCGCGGATCCCCAACCTGCGCCAGGTCCCAGACCAGGTGGGACCGAGCCTCGATGCTGTGCTGGCTCACCGTCCTGCGCAGCTGTTCATGGGCCACGTGCAGCCCGTACCGCTGGCGACCGCCGAGCGAATCGAGGCCCCTTAGGGGGGCCGAGCCATTCGCAGAGACAGGATGCGGACGATGGTGGCGACCTCCTGGACCGAGCCCCCCGTGGCCGTGCGCATCGGAGACGTCACCCCGATGACGCCCGCACGAAGCGGTTCAACCAGATGCCTTGCTCGCCCCTCACCGCGAGCACCAGCAGGTCCTCGGCCGTGACCACCAGGCCACACTCCAGCAGCTCACCCAGCTCGTCCTGCTCAGGGGTGAAGGCGTGGATGGGCGCCCCTGAACCCTGCTCCCAGAG
>CAZHIK010001214.1:0-2860 GCA_964532635.1 uncultured Enterobacterales bacterium | reverse complement strand
TCGGCTTGGGCTCGCAGAAGTTCAAGACCGAGACCTACAACATCTACGAGCGCGCGTCGTTCAAGCTCATCGAGATCACCTTCGAGAAGTCCCAGGACAAGGCCGTCGCCGCCGTGTCATACCGGGCCTTCTACGACGAGTTCCCCGAGAGCGAGGTCGCCGATCTGGCGCTGAACAACTCCGCGGTCTACCACCACGGCGAGGGCAACCTGGCTCAGGCCATGGAGACCCGCCACCTGCTGGTGGACAACTTCCCCAAGAGCAAGTTCTACAAGGACCAGGTCGCGTCCCTCGGCTTCGACTACGAGTCCATCGCCGACTTCGACAACGCGGCGATGTGGTACGAGAAGCTCTTCTCGCTGGACGCCGACCACGAGTCCTCCCCCGACGCTCTGTACTCCTCGGCCCTGTTCCGCCGCGCCATGGGCGAGTGGCAGATCGCCATCAAGAACTACGAGAAGTACCTCTCCGCCTACCCCGACCGCGACAACGTCGAGGAAGTCAAGCTCGAGATCGCCAAGATCTACGAGAGCAACGGCAAGTGGTCCGAGGCCTCCAAGGTCTACCAGCGCTTCTACAAGGACTCCGGTGACGAGGTCCCGGTGGCCCAGGTCTTCTACGCCCGCCTGCGCTACGGCATGGCCCTCAAGAACATGGAGCAGACCTCGGCGCTGGACAAGCACTGGACCCGGTATATCAAGGAGAAGGAGAAGATCGTCGAGGGCACCGAGCTCGGTGACGGCGTCGAGATCATCGCCCAGATCCTCTTCGAGGTGGCCGAGGCCGAGTACGCCAAGTACTCCGCCAAGCTCATCGACGGCCCGGGCACCCAGAAGCTCGGCCGCCGCGCCACCGACAAGCTGCTGGCCAAGCAGCTCAAGGAGAAGGCCCAGTCGCTCCAGGCCATGGAGCAGACCTACGCCAACATCATCAACACGGGTGCTGGTGAGTGGGGTGTGGCCGCGCTGGTCCGCGTGGGCCAGGCCTACGAGAACATGGCCGAGACCCTCGAGACCTCGTACATCCCGGGCTACCTCTCCGAGGACCAGGTCGAGTTCTACAAGATGGCCCTCGAAGACAAGATCTACCCGCAGCAGGAAAAGGCTGTGGAGTCCTACAAGCTGGCCCTCGACAAGTCCTTCGAGCTGTCGCTCTACAACGAGAACACCGCCTACGCCATCCGCCGTCTGGGTGAGCTGCGCCCCGACGACTTCCCAGGCCTCGAGGAGGGCCTGCTCGACCCGGGCTACGTCTCGACCCAGACCTTCTCCGCTGACTTCGAGACCGAGCTCTAGGCGAAGGGAGAACCACCATGAATACCACCAAGTTCCTCTCCCTCCTCCTCCTGGCCAGCGGCCTCACCCTCACCGTCGCCTGCGGTGACAAGCCCCCCCCCGATGACGTCGAAGATGGCGTCGTGGACTACGGCAACCCCAAGCAGGAGTACCGGCTGGGCGTCGATCTTATCGCCGCCGGCCAGACCTCCGGCAAGGTCGACTACGAGGGTGCCTACACCCACTTCTACAACGCCACCATGGGCGACGCCTCGTTCGCCAAGGCCCACTACAACGCTGGCCTCTGCGCCGAGCGCCTGGGCCGAATGGGCGAAGCCGAGGATCACTTCCGTCAGGCCCTCGAAAACGCCGAAGGCTACACCGCGGCCCTGCTGGCCCTGGCCTCGGTGCTTTCGTCCCGTGGCAAGGACGAAGAGGCTATCGGCCTCTACCAGGAATACGTCACCGCCCACCCGGACAACACCGAGGTGCGCGCCAGCCTCACCGACGCCCTGATCAACGCCGAGCAGTACGACGACGCCATCAACGAGGCACGCCAGATCCTGGCGCGCAACAAGGACAGCATCGTTGCGTACACCTCGCTGGCCCGCGTCTACCACGCCCGCGGCGAGTTCCAGATGAGCCTGCTGTGCGCCCAGAAGGCGCTGACGCTCACCGACAAGGACCCGTCCATCTACAACGCCACCGGCGTCACCCACCTCGAGCTCGAGAACGAGCCCGCGGCCATCGAGCAGTTCAAGACCGCCATCAAGCTGCAGCCCAACCACCTCGACGCCAACATGAACCTGGGCTGGACCGCCCTGGACTCCGGCGACTACGTGCTGGCCAAGCGCTGCTTCGAGGCCGTCACCTCGCAGTACCCGGGCAACGTCGATGCGCTGCTCGGCCTGGCCGTGTCCCAGCGCGGTGTCAAGGAGCTCGACGGGGCCGCCAAGACCTACGACAAGATCATCGAGCTCGATCCCGACAACGAGCTGGTCTACTTCAACGCGGCCACGCTGCACGAGAAGTACACCAAGAACTACAAGAAGGCCATGGCCTACCTGCAGGCCTTCGTGGACAACAACGTCGGCAAGATCGGCCCCGATCACGAGGTCTACGAGCGCATGGAGCGCGTGCGCAAGTCCCAGGAGATCGAGGAGGCCAAGGAAGCCGAGCGCAAGCGCCTCGAGCAGGAGCGCAAGGAGCGCGAGGAGCGCCAGAAGGAGCAGCTCAAGGTCCTGGCCGAGCGCACCACCAAGCTCGAAGCCACCATGACCAAGTACGGCGCCTGCGCCGCGATGGTCGAGATGGGCATGGCCGAGATGGGCATGACCGTCCTCGAGCAGGCCAAGATGGTCATCGAGGCCAACGACTTCGCCATGGCCGCCGACATGATGATGTTCTTCGATCAGGTCGAGCCCGAGATCGACGCCCTCATCCCGTCCTGTGCCCCCGAGCCTGCTCCCGCGCCCGAACCCGCCCCCGAGGAGGCCGCTCCGGCCGAGGGTGCTGATGAGGCCGCTCCGGCCGAAGAAGCTCCGGCCGAAGAAGCTCCCGCCGAGGAAGCTCCCGCCGAAGAGGCT
>CAZHIK010001213.1:0-2864 GCA_964532635.1 uncultured Enterobacterales bacterium | reverse complement strand
GTCGTTGCGGGCGGTCAGCATCACGACCAGGGGGCTGTCGGGCTGGGCGCGCAGCCGCGCCAGCACCTCGAGGCCGTCCACCTCGGGCATCATGATGTCCAGCAGCACCAGGTCCACCGCCTACTCGGCGATGAGGTCCAGGGCCTCCGCTCCGCCCTCGGCCTTCAGGATGCGGTAGCCGTCGCTGTCGAGCAATAGCCCCACCATCTCGAGGATGTCGGGCTCATCGTCCACGATGAGGACGGTGGGGGTCGCGTCGGTCATGGCTGCTCCGGGTGATCGTTGCGGGGATCTCGCAGGGGAAGCTGGAAGCGGAAGCAGGCGCCCTCGCCCGGGGCGCTGTGCACGGCGATGGTGCAGCCGTGGACGGCCAGGGCGGCGCGCACCAGGGCCAGGCCGAGGCCGGAGCCGCCGTAGCGGCGGCGGATGCTCCCGTCGGCCTGACGGAAGCGCTCAAAGACGAGGTCCTGGGCCTCGAGGGGGATGCCGCAGCCCTGGTCCTCGATCTCCACCGGCAGGCGCCCGTCCCTGGGCGCACCGAAGCGCAGCTCGATGCGGCCCCCCGGCTCGGAGAACTTCACAGCGTTCCCCAGCAGGTTGTCCAGCACCGTCACCAGGCGCTCTCGATCGCCCTGGAGCACCAGCGCGGGCGGCTCGGGCGCCAGGATCAGCTCCAGCTTGCGAGCCTCGCTGGTGGGCCGGTGGCGAGCCACCACCTCCTCCACCAGGGCGGGCAGCGGCACCGGAGCCACGTCCAGCTGCACGTGATCCGCGAGATCGCGCTGCGCGGAGAGCAGGTCCTCGATCTGGCGTTGGAGGCGCTGGGTGTTGCTCGCCATCACCTCGAGGGCTCGACGCTGCTTGGCCACCACCGGGCCCAGCCGTTCCTGGCGCAGCATGTCCGTGTACCCGCGCAGCGTGACCAGAGGAGTGCGCAGCTCGTGGGTCACGCTTCCCAGGAAGGCGTCCCGGACGCGGTCCATCTCCTGCAGCTCGGCGTTGAGCCGAGCCAGGCGATCGTTGTCGGCCCGCACCTCGTCCAGCAGCTCCCCGATGCGCACGGTCTTGCGGTGGCGGATGGTGCCCAGGGCCCCGAAGACCACCGCGAAGAAGAGCGGGTGGAGCCACAGGAACAGCTCCAGCAGCCACCAGGCGTCCACGGGTCCCGCGAGGGGGAGGCTGGAAGCCGGACGATAGCCCAGCAGCGTGGAGAGCAGGGGCACGGGCAAGCCCCAGGCCAAGCCGAACAGCAGGTAGCTGTTGCGGCGAGGGTCGTAGGTGTCGGGCACCAACAGCGCGGCGCCGAACTCTCGGACCACCTCCAGGGCCAAGCGTCACTCCAGGGCGAACGGAAGAACTCCAGAGTCGTTTTCTAGCTCCGGCATCACGTCTTCCTGGAGCGGATCCACTCGGATGTAGTGCAGCAGACGCGAACGCAGCTTTTTCGGACCACAAGTTCCGATTTCACGTGACAATGGCCGAGCACTCTCACCGGAGAGCTCCATGTCCGACGCCTTCGATCTCGACAGCCTGGTCCGCTACGCCCTGCGCAGGGAGGTCATGGCCTGGCGCACCTACGATCGCCTGGCCAGCCGCGCCGCGCCCGGCGAGGCCCAAGCGATGCTCCACCAGCTGGTGTCCTTCGAGGAGGACCACGTGCGGCAGTACACCGTGGTGCTCCGACCCCAGATCGAAGCGGCGGGGATCGATCCCGACGCCATCGTGGCCGCCGCCGAGGCCGAGCCCCTGGACCTCGAGGGGGTGGTGGACGAGGAGCACATCGCCACAGCGCCCCTGGATGGCGTCATCCAGGCAGCGCGGAGCTTCGAGCGCATGATGGCGACCTTCTACGAGGCCGAAGCCGCGAAGGTGGATGACCCGACCATCAAGGCGGTGCTGGACCAGCTCGCCGGTGAGGAGCGCTCCCACGAGGTCTTCCTGGACGACCTCCTGGCCGCCCTGGCCATCAATCCCGCGGACGATCCCCAGGAGTTTCCGAGCCTGTAGGATCCCGGCCTGCCAGCAGCCGGCTCTCCACCAGCTTGCGACGAGAATCGCCCTGGCCGACACCCTGGAGCAGCTCGTCAGCCAGACGCTCGAGCCCTCCCGAGCCCTCGTTGCGCGCCTGCAGCGCGCGCAGGTAGCCGTCGATCCAGGAGGGCTCCCGCGCGTACTTGGCGATCTCACCCAGCAGCTCGGCGGCGCGTTTGGGCTGCACGCGATCCTCGAGGTACAGCTGGGCGAGGATGCGGGCGGACTCCACGTCGAAGGGCTGGCTGCCGCACTTGCCCGGGCCCTTGCAGAGGCGGGTGAGCCCGCTCTCGAGGACCTGCATCGCCGCCGTCCGCTCGCCGCCACGGACTCGAATGCGCGCCAGCAGCTTGTGGATCCCGAGATCACCGGGCGCCTTGCGGAGCAGCGCCACGCCGCACTCGTCGGCCTCGGGCAGGCGTCCGAGGGCCTCGAGCAGCGCCACCTCGTTGGCGTGGAGCTCGAGGTCGGGATCGCTCTTCCGCTGCTTCCGGATGACCTCCAGGGCGTCCTCGACCCGACCGTCTCCGGCCAGGGCGGAAGCCAGCAGCACCGCGGTGTGTCCCTTGCCCGCCCGCTGGTGGCCGCAGGCGTCGGCGAAGGCCCGCAGCTCGCTGGCCGCCCGGGGCAGCTGCTTCATTGCAAGCGCCGCTCGCGCCCGGGGCAGTCGCGCCGCGGGCTCCCGGGACAGGAAGGGCTCGAGGGCCTCGAAGGCCTCGCGGTGCTCTCCGTCCTCGAGGGCCAGCACGGCCTCGGCGAACTCGGGGCCCAGAGCCAGGAAGCGCTTGCGCAGATCCTCGGGGTAGCCCTCGAGGAGCAGCGCGTAGCGAACC
>CAZHIK010001212.1:0-2865 GCA_964532635.1 uncultured Enterobacterales bacterium | reverse complement strand
CTGGTGGCGGCCTGGCAAGCCCATGACTGCATGCCGGATCTACCCCCCGACGAGGATCCCTTACTGCACGCCCGCCGGCTGGTGGCCCAGCGCTGTCTCTATGGCGTGGACAAGAACCCCTTCGCGGTCAACCTGGCCAAGCTGTCGCTGTGGCTGGTCACCCTGGCCAAGGACCACGCCTTCACGTTCTTGGATCACGCGCTGAAGCACGGCGACTCGCTGGTGGGGCTCACCAAGGCCCAGATCGGGGCCTTCCGCTGGAATCTGGAGGACCGGGACTGGGGGCCGCTGTTCGCGGGCGTGCAGGCGTCGGTTGCCGAGGCCAGCGGCTGGCGCCAGGAGATCCACAGTCTGGGAGAGGGGGACTACGACCAGCGCAGGGCGGCCTGGAAGGAGGCCGAGGAGGTGCTTCGCGACGCGCGGCTCATCGGTGATGCATGTATCGCGTCGTTCTTCGGCGCCGACACGGATCGGGCGCGGGAGGTCCTGCGCCAGGAGAACAAGCGGAAGGTCGATGACTGGAAGGCGGGCCAGACGGACTCGCTGGAGATCGAGGGGATCGTCGAGGAGTTGAGGGGAGGGGAGCGGCCGGTGGTGCCGTTCCACTGGGAGATCGAGTTCCCGGAGGTGTTTGGGCGGGAGAATCCGGGGTTCGATGCGATTGTGGGGAATCCGCCGTTCTTGGGGGGCAGCAAGATTAGGAACACCCTTGGCGGAAGCTACAGCAAGTATCTTCTCCAGAAGTTCGAAGGCGCGCTTGCAAAAGCAGACCTCGTCGCCTACTTCTTCCGCAGGTGCTGGAATCTGATTCGTAGCAGAACTGCATACAGTCTCATTTCCACGAATACCATCCGTCAGGGCGCAACGCGCGAAATGTCATTGACGTGGATTCGGCAGAATGGCGGCTCAATAATCGCCGCAAGGCGTCGCAGGGCCTGGCCGGGGGCTGCTGCTGTCGTTGTGTCAGAGGTTGCAGTTCAATCGGAGCAGAACACCAGCGGCGTCCTCGACGGTAAGAAAGTGCCATTCATTACGGCCTACCTGATGAGCTTTGGCCCTGACGCAAGCCCGAAGCCTCTTCCTGAGAATGGGCCTCGCGTTCATAGCGGCGTGAACATTAATGGAAAGGGGTTCATTCTCAATGAAGAAGAGCGTCGAGCCTTGATCGGTGCAGAGCCTCAGAGTGAGAAGAGGATTCTTGAGTTCCTGGGCTCGACAGAGATGAACTCAAACCCAACCACTCGGTCACATCGCTACGCGATCAACGTGGCGGGGCTTGATGAGAGTGAGATTCGGAGAATGCACCCACGCCTATATGAGCGGCTCCACTCGACGGTTCGCTTGCAGAGACAGGGGAGCTCTGAGGTGAGGCTACGAGAGAAGTGGTGGCTTTACTCTCGACCAGCAAAGGAACTCTACGATTCTGCCAAAGGACTGGAGCGCGTCTTGGTGAATGGGAGGCATGCTCCCTGGATCACGTTCTCTTTTCAGCCTGTGAATACCATTTTCTCCGATGCCGTGACCGTCTTCCTCTACTGTGGAGACGATGCGTTCGCCGTCCTCCAAAGCCGAATCCATGACATATGGGCGAGGTTTCAGGGATCCTCAATAAAGGACGATCCCAGGTACATTCCAGAGGACTGCTTCGAGACCTTTCCCTTGCCGAAACAAGATGATGACGCCAAGTCTTTGAGTACCGTGGGAAAGGGCTACGACGACTTCCGCGCCGCCCTCATGATCCGCAACGACGAGGGCCTCACCAAGACCTACAACCGCTTCCACGACCCCGACGAGCGCTCGCCCGACATCCTCCGCCTGCGCGAGCTGCACGCCGCCATGGACCGCGCCGTGCTCGACGCCTACGGCTGGACCGACATCCCCACCGACTGCGACTTCTTCCTCGACTACGAGATCGACGAGGAGACCTGGGGCAACAAGAGGAAGCCCTGGCGATACCGCTGGCCCGACGAGGTCCACGACGAGGTGCTGGCCCGTCTGCTGGACCTGAACCAGCGCCGATACCAGGAGGAGGTCGCCGCCGGGCTGCACGACAAGGGCAAGAAGAAGACCACCAGGCGAAAGAAGGCCCAGCCACGAAAGAAAGCGTCCAAGAAGGCGCCGGATGCGAAGCGCACCATCCCTGTCACCCTCCCCCTGTTTCCTGGAGATAAGTCCTGATGGCCTACGAACGGCGCCTCACGCAGGCGGAACGACAGAAGATGATCGACTGGATTGCACCGGCGGTGGAGTGTGCCAGTGACCGGCGTCTGCAGTCCATCCTGAAGCAGGAAAGCAGCCTGGTCCCAGCCACCAGCAACCGTGGCCTCAAGAAACTCATCGCGAAACCCAGGTCTGTTGCCAGTGCCCTGGTTGAGCGGCTGCAGGAGCGGGCCACCCAGCATCGGGCATGTGTCGCCCTGCAACGGATCATCCAGGCTGCCTGGAAGAGCCATACGCTGAACGCACGGGCACGGAATCGTTTCCATGCGAGCAGTGCGGCCGTCAAGGCCGGCAACTGGGACCGTGTCCGGCGTCTGGCTGAACGACTCGACGAGTTGCGCGACGACGACACCACCAACCACCCGCTACTCCACCATCACCAGCGATTGATTCTTCTGGAGAGCGGGAGTCCCGAGCGGGTGTTCTCTGCGCTCGACTACAGGCCCCCAAAAGAACAACCGACAATACCTGCCCCAGAGGCGGATGTGCGCCCACCGGAGCAGGTCCCAGAGTCCGCCGAGAGCACAAAGCCTGTTGAGGAAAGTGCGACAGCGCCCTCACCAGAGAAGACAGCCCCCCAATTCAATGATCCAGAACCCCCGCCTTCTACGACTCACCACGGCATCGACCAGTGGATCGAGAACA
>CAZHIK010001211.1:0-2872 GCA_964532635.1 uncultured Enterobacterales bacterium | reverse complement strand
CCTTCAGCTCCCAGCACCTGTCAGACGTACGAACAGCGCTGGTTCAAGGACTAGTGCTCGAACGGCCCGTAGATTCGAATCTCGGGCCCCACCATGCCCACCTGGTCCAGGGGCCCCGGGGGGACGCGCTCGGCGTAGCCGTAGGCCCGCTCCGGAGGCAGGCCCGTGAAGGTGGCGATGGGAGGCGGGCCGGCATCCAGAGCCTCGAAGAACGCCAACTCGTTGCTGTGGGCCCCGGGCTCGAGGAAGTAGCGATTGAAGGCGTAGGAGCTGACCACGATGTAGTCGGCCCCCTGCTCGCCAGGACCGCCCTGCTCGTAGCGTAGCGGCAGCACCTCGTAGACCTCGGGATCCACATCGGGCACGTAGGCCCACTCGAGGGCGATGTTGCGGCCCGGGGCCAGGGTGTCCGCGATCCACTCCGCCGCCAGCACCCGGGTGTCGGGGACGGTGAGCAGCTGTACCAGCCGCAGGGAGCGGGCCATGGGCGGCAGGATCAGGGCCGCCACCAGGGCTGCCAGCACGGTGTTGGCCAGCCAGCGCCCTCGTGGCAGGCAGCGTCGCCCCAGCTGCACGGCGGCCCAGGCCCCCAGCACCGCCAGCGCGGGGAAGGCGGGCAGCAGGTAGCGCTCACCCACCGAGACCACCAGGAAGGGCGGTGCCAGCAGCACCGCCGTGGCCAGCAGCAGCAGCAGCAGGCGTCCGTGTCGTTCCACGGCGGCCCAGATCGCGCCTGCCGAAGCCAGGATCACCCCGACCCAGCCGAAGGCCGAAGGCAGGGAGTGCCGCAGGTACCAGCGCCAGGCGCGGCCCTCGAATTGCTCGGCGCTCACCCCCAGGCGGCGCTCGGCCTCGAGGGCCATGTCGGCGCGGAAGGTGTCGAGGTCCAGCAGCAGGTAGGGGTTGACCACCAGGAACGCCACCGCCGCGGCCGCGCCGGCCAGGGCCAGGTGGAGCGCGATGGAGCGCGCGCCCTCGCGCGCTTTCCAGCCACGCCACGCTACGGCCACACCCAAGGGCACGACCAGGGCCGCCACAGGGTACTTGGTGCCGGCGGCCAGCCCCACGGTCACGCCGGCGATCAGCACCCGGCGCCAGCCGCGATCCTCGAGCAGGGTCAGGATGGCCACCAGGGCCAGCGCGCTGGCAAGCGAGGCGGGGATGTCGGTGACCGCGAAGTGGCTGTCGCGCACGGCGTAGACGTTCACGGCCATCATTGCCGCGGCCACCAGGCCCACTCGCGGACCCGCCGCGACCCGTCCCAGCCAGGCCGTGGCCGCCACCATGCCGATTCCAGCGACGGCGCCGCAGGCGCGCACCACCAGGTAGGCGTGGACAGGATCGACGCAGTAGTGGTCGAAGAAACCCTGGAAACCCGTCCAGGCCCAGGGCTGCACCAGCACCCACAGCCTCATCACCAGTCCGGCCAGGTAGGGGAACAGCGCCGGGTAGGCGAAGAAGCCCGGGTTCAGCTGGCCCATGGCGGCGTTGACCGCCACCATCACCACCTGGGGCTCGTCGGCGTGGGTCAGGGCGGGGAATCCGAAGCGCAGGCCCACAAGCCGGAGGCCCGCCGCCAGCAGCAGCACCACCCCCAGCAGCAGCCAGCGCCAGCGCTGCGGGGTCACGGCGTGGGCTCCAGGGGATCCATGCAGCAGCGGAAGCCGTCGTCACCGTGTGTGGGCCCGCCCTGATGGTGGCTGTGGCGCGACATGCAGCCGTGGCCGTAGACCGCCACCCACAGGGTGCCGCCCCGCACGATGCGGGCGCGCTCGGGGTCCAGCTCGTGCACGGCGTCGACCCACTCGCTGACGTTGCCGTCCATGTCGAAGGCGCCCCAGGGGCTCACGCAGCGGGGGAAGTCACCGGCGGTGGACTTCTGGGTCATGTCGCCGACCGGGTCGACGTCATCGTTGCAGCGGCCCGGGTCGTGGATGTCGCCGTAGGGGAAGAGCCAGCCTTCGTCGCCAGCGCAGGCCCGGGACCACTCGTCCTCGGTACACAAGCGCCGCCCGCGGGAGACGCAGGCCTGCTTGGCCTCGGCCCAGCCCACGTAGACGCGGGGCTTGACCCCACGCACGTTGGGGAACTCGTACAGGTCCACGCAGTAGGCTCCCGTGCGGCGCTCCATGCGCTGGCGGGGCTCGAACTCGGGATCGGGCCAGTTGGGGTCCAGGCTGACCTGCTCGCCCGTCGCGCCGGAGACGAAGCCGCCGGCAGGCACGTGGACCATGTCTGCGGGGCATGGGTCGCCGGGTGAGGCTGGGCCGGGCTCGGACCAGCCGCCCGCGTCGGCGGGTGGGATGGCGGGCCCCTCGAAGACCTCAGTGGGGGGGATGGGGTCGGGCTCGTGGCCGGGCTCGGGGCCCAGGGGGGGCTCGGGCGGAGGTTCCCGGGCGGGCTCCGTGGATGCCTCGACCTCCGCGTTGACCGGCGCTTCGTCCACGACGGGCTCCGAGTTCTCCAGGGCGCTGTCGCAGGCGGACAAGAGCAGCAGGGGGGCGACGAGGGCCTGGCGGAGGCTGGGCATGCTTCCCCTGTATTCCCGCAGGCCCGCGGGCAGCCAGGAAACCGGCGTGCGCGGGGACCTCGGGGTAGACTGGCAGCGAGCCCTGGAGACCCCCTTGCGCCCTGCGACGCTGTTGCTGCCCCTGCTCTTCGCCTGCGGACCGGACGGTCCGGGCTTCGGCGGTGATGGCAACCGGGACACCGGCTCCACCTACATCCCCCCCGATCATCCCGGTGAGGACGTGAACGTTGTGGAGACCTGGGACAGCGAGGCCGCGTGGGAGTGCGCCGACGATCCCGAGGGCTGCACCGACGACTACCTCGCGCTGCCCGATGAGGCGTCGGCTTGGGCCCACCCCATCAG
>CAZHIK010001210.1:0-2879 GCA_964532635.1 uncultured Enterobacterales bacterium | reverse complement strand
TCGTCCTCGCCCGCGTCCTTGCCCAGCTCGGTGCCCAGGACGTGGGTGGGGAACTGCTCGAAGTACTCACCGTCGAGGATGAACTCGTCCTCGGGGTCCACGGCCTCGAGGGTGCCGCCCCGGGCGCGGAGGAACAGCAGGTCCGTGACCAGCATCGCGCCGGGGAAGATGGCCTCGCGCCCGTCGGGGCCGACGCTGGGCAGGCGGTAGGCTGCGGCCAGGTGGTGGCGGCGCAGCACCTTGTCGCGCAGGGCGCGGTTGCGGTTCGCCCGGCCGCTCATGAAGCCCGAGGGGATCAGGAAGACACCCAGGCCTCCCTCGGCGAGCATGTCGAGCCCCCGGCGCAGGAAGTAGGCGTAGGCCTGCTTCTCGCGGTAGGCGCGCACGGGATCGTCGGCCACGGCAGCACCCCGGGCGCCGTAGGGGGGATTGGCCACCAGCAGCTTGATGCGCCCCTGGTACTCGTCGCCGTGTTCGCGCACCCAGCGCTCGAAGGGGCCGAGGTAGACGGCCAGGTCGGGGCGGGTGGCCTGCAGCATCCGGCCCGACAACTCGGACCACTCCACGGTGAGCCAGCGCAGGTCCCCGAAACCTGGACCGGACAGGGCGCGCACGAAGCGACCGATCCCCGCCGAGGGCTCCAGGGTGAGCACCTTGCCGTCCTCGCCTGTCAGCTGCGGCAGCAGGGGGCGGACCAGGCGGGCGACCTCGGAGCAGACCGAGGTGGGGGTGTAGTACTCGTGGATGAGCCCCCGGACCTCGGGGACGGGGAAGCCAGCCGGGAAGCGGTCGGCCACCTTGTCGATGGAGAGTCCACCCCAGCCCGAGTAGGCGGCCAGCACGCGCCGGTCGGCGGCGTCCATCGCGTCGGGGTGCTTGGAGGCAGCCAGCTCCATGGCCCGCAGGTTCGCGGCGGTGCGCTTGGCGGGGCTCCACAGCTCGGGAGGGGCGTCGGCGGTCTCGGTGGTGAGGATGCGCCGGTCCCGGGCGGCCAAGTTGCGGTCCAGCACGGCCACCAGGGCGGAGCGGTGCCGGGCCAGGAAGGCGTCGAGGTAGGCGGGGGTGACGCCAGGGGGCAGGTGCCCGCGCACCACGCCCGCGATGCGGTCCAGCAGGGCTTCCGCGCGGGGGTGGGTGGTGGTGGCGGGTTGGGGCTGCATCAGGCGGCCTCTCCCCCGAGTGCGGAGGCGATGGCAGCGCTGAAGGCGTCCATCAGGGCCTTGTCCTTGGTGGCGTCGGCCTCGGGGGCAGGTGCCGTCGCTTCGGGCTCCGTGGCGCACACGCCGCAGCTCGAGCTGTTGCCGTTTCCGGAGGTGGTGGCGGCGGCAGGCTTGCGGCTGTTGCCCTTGCGCGAGCGCCGGGTGCGCTTCCGTTTGGGCTTGGGGGCCTCCTGCTCGCTGGCCAGCGCGGTGAGGCTGGTCTGCCCCAGGGCGCAGGCCCGGGCGGCCTTGGCGGCGCCCAGGGCCACGCGCTCGCCGATGCGGCGCAGGGTGCGCTGGGCGTCCCAGGCGCGGCCCTCGAGGATGGCGGTGCGGGCGTCCTCGTAGGCCTTGGCGGCGCGTTGGATGGACTCGACGGCCTCTCGCTGCTCCCGGCCCTTGCACAGCGGGCTCTGCACCATGCGCGTGGCGTACTGCACCAGGTGGCGCGCCCGCTCCATCTGGACCGGGGTGCTCCGCATGGTGGAGCGCAGCTCGTCGAGCTCCAGCCGGCAGTCCTTGGCGACCTGGCCCTCGTGGGGGATGCCCTCTTCGGCCAGCTCGTCGGTGAGCAGCCCGTCGAGCTCTGCAAGGAAGTCGTCCTGGGGCTGGTCGGGACCAGCCCGGTAGTTGCGGATGGCCTGAGCCATGCCTGGCAGGTCGCGCTTGTCGAAGAAGGTGGCGATGTCGCTGACAGGCTGTGGCTCGACCCACAGCCACGTCACGCCGCGCAGCCCGGCCAGGGCGTCGGCCTCGGCCTCCACCTCGGTGGCCATGCGGTGCAGCGCTGCGGGGGTGGCGGGGCTGTCGGGCAGCTCGACGGGGGTGTCCAGGGACGAGGGCGGCGGGGCCTTCTTCTTCCTGCGGCGGGGCTGGGCGGCCTTGCCCTCGAAGCGCTCGGTGGGATTGCGGGTGGGCTTGGGCGGCTTGATGGGGTGCCGGTCCGCCCAGGCGGGATCGTGGGCAGCGCGACGATGGGTGTCTCGGAACGAGCAAGCAATCTTCACGAGACGCATGGCGCCCAGCACGCCGGCCTCGATGGCGGCCGAGAGGGTGGGCAGGCCCTGGCCCTCGGTCTCGCCGACCTCGCTGAACCACTTCTCGCCGCGCTCGAAGGTCCAGCTCCAGCCCTGCTCGCGGTTCGAGCGCACCCAGAGGGTGCCGTAGGTGGCCAGCTTGCGCTTGAGCTCCACCTGGGGCTGGCCGTCGTCGCAGATCAGCACGCCCGACCAGCGCCCCCGCAGGGTGGTGGGGCCGGCCGCGGGGGGCTTCTTCTGGTAGTCCTTGACCAGCTTGACGGCCTGGGCCGCGGTGATCTCGGTGGAGGGGCGCATCGGGGAGTCGCTCTCGCCCTCGGCCTCCCACTTCCACGAGCCCTCGGGGCTCACCAGCACCAGCGCCCCCCGCCCCTCGGTGGGGCGCAGCACCAGGGCGGCCTCGCCACCGCAGGCCTTGCCGTAGGCGCGCAGCAGGCGCGGCTGGTCCTCGATGGGGCCGACGATGTTCAGCCGGAAGCGCTTGGGCTTGGCGGGGGTGGTGCGGGAGCGAGCCATGCTCACCTCCGGGGGGTCGAGGCGGTGGGGGTGGCGTGAGCCTGGTCGTCGCAGGCGGTGCGCGCCGGCCAAGACGAGACCAGGGCCAGGGTGAGGGCCAGCAGGGCGATGGCGAATGCGCGGGCCA
>CAZHIK010001209.1:0-2883 GCA_964532635.1 uncultured Enterobacterales bacterium | reverse complement strand
AGGTAGTGGGCCTTCATCCGGTCTACCCGCGGTCCGGGGCCCCCCGGATCCCCTCGCGGTGCTAAGGATCGTGTCATGGCGCGTTCAACCTCCGCCTCTGCCTCCGTCGCGGCCCCTTGGCGCCGCGCGGCGTGGGCCGTGGCGTTGGTGGGGGTGCTGCTGACCTGGGCCGCCACCTGGCATCGCACCCCCACCTCCGACGAACCTCGTCACCTGCAGATGGGGCGTCAGGTGCTGCTCGAGCGGGACTGGAGCCGCTTCGACAACTCCAAGATGCCCGTGAGCGCCGTCAACGCGCTGCCCACGGTGATCTCGGGGCAGCCCCGCGACGAGGGCCTGGAGATCACTCACCGGGGCTGGTTCTGGCCCCGGCTACCCCAGGCCCTGTGGCTGCTGGGCACCGTGCTCATCGCGGCTCGTTGGGCTGGGCGACTCTGGGGTGCCCGCGCGGGCCTGGTGGCGGCCGCCTTCGTGGCGCTGGACCCCAACCTGCAGGCCCACGCCGGCTTGGTGACCACCGACGCACCCATGGTGTTCTTCGTGCTCGCCTGCGGCTATGCCGCCTGGAGGGCGGTGGAGGAGGGGAGCTGGAGCCGCTGGCTTCTGGCCGGTGCCACCTTCGGCGCCGCGCAGGCGGCGAAGTTCACCGCAGCCTTCCTCGTGCCCATCCTGGGCCTGGCCATCCCCGCTGCCCTGATCTGGCGTCGTCTGTCGGACGGGCGCTGGCGAGGGGGACCCCTCAGGTTGCTGGGCTACGCGGCCATGGCCGGGCTGGTGCTCAACCTGGCCTACGGCTTTCAGGGCAGCTTCACCCCGGCCTCGGAGATCGCCTGGCGCTCGAAGATGATGGCGCCGCTGGCGGAGCTGTCGGTGCCCCTGCCCGTGCCGCGACCCTGGGCCGAGGGCATGGACTGGGTGCGCTCGGACGATGAGCACGGCTCGGGCAACATCTACGCCGACGGCGAGTTCACCGCCGAGGGTCAGGCGGACCACTACCTTCGCGCCGCCACCCGGAAGATGACCCTGCCCCTGCTGGCCCTGGGGCTGCTGGGGATGGTCTGGCCTCGCAGGCGCGGGCGCGAGGACCTGTTCCTGGTCTGGCCGGCGCTGTTCCTGGTGGGCTGGTTCAGCTTCGCCTTCAACTTCCAGATCGGCACCCGCTATCTGCTTCCGGTGATCCCCCTGCTGGCTGTCGCGGCCGCCCGTCTGCCCTGGAAGCTGGGCCTCGCGGGCGCAGCGCTCGCAGCCTTGTCGGGTCTGAGCTGGTTTCCCCACTCGCTCTGCTACCAGAACGAGCGCCTGCTCAGTCGGGCCGACGCCTGGCGCCATGTGGCCGACTCGGACCTCGACTGGGACCAGCACGGCCTGGCGGCCCAGGCGTGGCATGCCGAGCACCCCGGTGGAGCGTTGGACGCCGACGTTCCTGCGGTGGGTCCCATGCTGGTGGGGGCCAACCGCCTGGTGGGAGTCTGGGGGCACCCGGGCCGCTTCGCTTGCTTCCGGGAGCACTTCCCTCCAACGGAACACATCGCCTACTCCTGGTACCCCTACGATCCGAGCGCCGAGGATCTGGAGCGCTGCTTCCCCCGCCAGCCCTATGCGCCAGGGGAGGGGAGCTGGCGCTTCGACGTCCGGGCCGGGCCTGTGCTGGTGGCCGCGCGGGTGCGGGGCAGCGCCAGCCTCCAGGTGGGGGCCGGCGAGCCGGTGAGCGTGGACGCCCCGGATCATCAGCAGAGCCTGCTGGCCGTGATCGTGGACGCCCCGGACGGTGCCATCACGGTGAGCGTCGAGGGGCGGCTCCAGGGCCTGTACGCCGATGCTCAGCCCCATCCCGACGCCCCCTTCGAGGACCGCTGATGCCGGCCTGGGCACGCCGTTGGGGGCCTCTGGCCATCGGCCTGCTGGGCACCGCAGGTCTGGCCTGGCTGGCTTGGTGGCAGTTCCGCTGGATGGGTGCGGACCTGCACACGCCCATCTCCCATGGCATCAACGAGGACTGGGACTGGCAGCTGGGCTTCTACGAGGCCAGCCGGCAGAGCATCCTGCTCCACGGCCAGCTGCCCGGCTGGAATCCCTTCGTGCAGGGTGGGGTGCCGCTGCTGGCCAACCCCGAGTCGCCCTTCCTCTACCCTCCCTTCGTGCTCATCCTGGTCTTCGGCTCGAGCGCGGGGCTCAAGATCTGGGTGCTGTTCCACCTTGCGGCCCTGGCCGGGGCCTGCTGGTGGGCCGGGCGCGCCCAGGGGCTGGGGCCCATCGAGTCCCACATCCCCGGTATCCTGGCGCTGTGCTCGGCCCAGCTCCCGCACCAGACAGCCATCGGGCACATCATGTACCTGCCGCTGTGCTGGTTGCCGCTGGCGTGGATGGCGTCTCGGGCGGGGCGCTGGCGACTGGCGGGGCTGTGCCTGGCCATGCCCATCCTGGCGGGAGCCCACCACGTCTTCATCTACGCCCTGCTGCTGCTGGGGCTGGACGCGCTGTTGCGGATGATCGATCCGAAGCGGGCCTGGGTGCTGGGGCTGTGGCTGCTGTCGAACCTGCTGCTGCTGGGCCAGGGCTGGGCCTTCTGGCCCATGGCCGTGCTGGGGCTGGTGGCCCTGGGCTGGCAGCGACCCCACCCGAATGGAATACCCTGGCGCAACCTTGTGCTGGTGGCCGGGGCGGTGCTGCTGGCGGTGCTGCTGTGCGGGCCCAAGCTGGCCACGGTGCCCACCCTCTGGGCGCGGGCCGAGCGGCTGGCACCCCAGCTCACCTTCTCCATCGCCGACGAGTACGGTCCCTGGAGCGCTCTGCAGGTGCTGCTGGGGCTGGTCGACCGTCCCAGTGCCCACAATGGGCAGAACGTGCTGTACTCCCCCGTTCCCCTGGTGCTGGCGGGCCTGG
>CAZHIK010001208.1:0-2883 GCA_964532635.1 uncultured Enterobacterales bacterium | reverse complement strand
CGCCCAGCGGCCGTTGCCGTCCATGATGATGGCAACGTGACGAGGCAGGGGGCGCTCCGGAGTCGTCATCAGACCTCCATGACCTCCTTCTGCTTCGAGGACGCGATGTCTTCCACCTTGGCCACGTGCTTGTCGGTGGACTTCTGCACGAGTTCCAGCGCGCGCCGCAGCTCGTCCTCGGTGATCTCCTTGTCGGACTCGAGCTCCTTGAAGAGATCGTTGTACTCGCGACGCACACGGCGCACGCGCACCCGGGCATCCTCGGTCATGCGCCCCACCTGCTTGACCAGCTCCTTGCGCCGCTCACCGGTCAGGGCCGGGATGGGCACGCGGATGATGGTGCCGTCGTTGTTGGGGTTGAGCCCCAGGCCCGCCGCGGTGATGGCCTTGTCGATGTCGGACAGGGTGGACTTGTCCCAGGGGTTGACCACGAGCAGGCGCGGATCGGGAGCGGTGACGGTGGCCAGCTGGTTCAGCGGCATGGTGGCGCCGTAGCTGGCGACCTGGACCTGCACACCATCGAGCAGCTGCGGCGAGGCGCGCCCGGTGCGCACGGTGCCCAGCTCGCGCACGAAGGCATCGATGGCCGTGCTCATGTCGTCTTTCAGGCTGTCGAGGTACTCTTGCATCATGGCTCCCTGGGGGGGGGGTGGATGGTCAGGCGAAGTCACCGACCTGGGTCCCGATGGGCTCGCCAGCCAGCACCCGAGCGAGGTTGCCGGGCTGGCTCATGTCGAAGACCGTGATGGGGATGTGGTTGTCCATGCAGATGCTGGTGGCGGTGATGTCCATGACGCGGAGCTTGTCGCGCACCACCCGATCGTAGGAGATGCGCTCGTAGCGGACCGCGTCGTGATGCCGGACCGGATCCTTGTCGTACACACCGTCGACCTTGGTGCCCTTGAGGAGCAGGTCGGCGCTGATCTCGGCTGCGCGTAGCGCAGCGGCGGTGTCGGTTGAGAAGAAGGGGCAGCCGGTGCCCGCGGCGAAGACCACCACGGCCCCGGCCTCGAGGTGGGCCACAGCGGCCTTCTTCTCGAAGGGCTCGGCCACGCGCTGGATGTTCAACGCGGTCATCACGTGGCAGGCGCAGCCGGCACGCTTGACAGCGTCCTGCACGGCCAGGGCGTTGATCACCGTGGCCAGCATGCCCATGTGATCGCCCTGGACGCGATCGATGGCACCCGCGGTGATGCCCCGAAAGATGTTGCCGCCACCGACGACCACACCGATCTGGGCACCATCGGACGCCGCGGAGGCCAGCTCGGCCGCCACACGCTCCAGGACGCCAGCATCGATCCCGAGGCCCTTTCCACCCGCGAGCATCTCACCCGAGAGCTTGAGGAGTACACGCTTGCCTGGGGCTCCTGCTGGTTCGTCCATGGAGGGCTCCTGGTGGGTGGAGTGGGCTCGAGCCCACTCCGAAGGAGTGGGCCGCTAGCCCTTCTTCATCTGGCCCATGACCTCGGCCACGAAGTCGTCGGAGCGCTTCTCGAGGCCTTCGCCCAGGGTCCAGCGAACGAAGCGGCGGACCTTGATGTTCTCTCCGATGGTGCCGACGGCGTCGGTGAGCAGGTCGCGGATGGTCTTGTCTTCCTCGCGGAAGTAGTCCTGGTCCAGGAGGCAGACCTCCTTGTGCCACTTGTTGATGCGGCCATCGACGATCCGGTCGGCGATGTGGGCGGGCTTGCCCTCTTCGATCACGCGGGCCTTCTGGACCTCGCGCTCACGGGCCAGATCCTCGGCAGGGATGTCGTCCACGGAGACGTACAGCGGGCTGTGGGCCGCGATCTGCATGGCGATGTTGTGGACCAGCTCCTTGAAGCCGTCGGTCAGGGCCACGAAGTCGGTCTCGCAGTTGACCTCGATGAGGACGCCGATCTTGCCGCCAGCGTGGATGTAGGAGTGCACGAGGCCCTCGGCCGCGATGCGGCTGGACTTCTTGGCGGCGGCAGCGATGCCCTTGGTGCGCAGCCAGTCGATGGCCGCTTCCATGTCACCGTCGTTTTCGGCGAGCGCCTTCTTGCAGTCCAGGATGCCAGCGCCGGTACGGTCGCGCAGGGCCTTGATGTCCTTAGCAGAAGCCATGGATTCCTCCGATGGTCGCCGACCTGGGGCGGGCTCGATCCGGGATGAAGGGGTAACCCGTCCGAGACCGCCTGCCGGCCGACTCGCGCCCTGTGGGCGCGGATGGGGTGGGGTTGGGGATCGGTAAAGCGGAGCTACTCTTCGCCAGCTTCGTCGGCGGCGCCGCGGCGCACGACCTCGACGCTGCTCTCGTCCACCTCGGGGGTGACCACAGCGGCGTCACCACGGCTCATGGTCGCGCCCTGCACGCAGGCATCGGCGATGGCCGTGACGAAGAGGTTGATGGACTTGATGGCGTCGTCGTTGCCGGGGATGACGTAGTCGATGCCGTCGGGGTTGCAGTTGGTGTCACAGAGGGCAACCACCGGGATCTTGAGCTTGATGGCTTCGCGGGTGGCGATGTACTCGCGCTTGGGGTCCACGATGAACATGGCGCCCGGGGTGCCGCGCATCTCCTTGATGCCGCCCAGGGACTTGTTCATCTTGGCGATCTCGCGGTGCAGCTGCAGGGCGTCCTTCTTGGACAGCAGCTCGAAGCGACCCTCGTCGCGTGCGCGCTCGAGCTGGTTGAGGCGCTCGATGGACTTGCGGACGGTCTGGAAGTTGGTGAGCGTGCCGCCGAGCCAGCGGTTGTTGGCGTAGAACATGCCGCAACGCTTGGCCTCTTCGGCCACGATCTCCTGGGCGGAGCGCTTGGTGCCGACGAAGAGCACGTTCTGGCCACGGGCTACGGTAGTGGAGACGAAGCGGGCGGCGTCGACCAGGGCCTTGGCGGTCTTCTGCAGATCGATGATG
>CAZHIK010001207.1:0-2889 GCA_964532635.1 uncultured Enterobacterales bacterium | reverse complement strand
CGGGCCCTGCTGGACACCATGTCCCAGGTGCTGCCCGCCCTGGCCGACACCCCGGTGCTCCCAGAAGACGCCCGCTGGTTCGTGGACGAGGTCTGTCGGGGCCCGGGCAAGCCCGTGCCCTGCGTGCCGGTCATCGACGGAGACGTGCACCGCTGGTTCACCTCCGACGCCCTGTGGCAGGCCCACGACGACCGCTACGACGCCGACGCCGTGCTGGTGCTGCCCGGCACCAGCGGCCTCGAGGCCGTGCAGCGGACCGACGAGCCCGTGGCAGAGCTGCTGGGCCGCTTCCTCGCGCCCGCCCGCCAGGCCGCCAAGGAGCGAGCCAGGGCGCGCCCCTGGGATCCCTTGCGCGCCGCGCTATCCGCCACCCGCTGTCTGTGGGGCGGCCGGGAGCGGGACAATCCCCTGCCCGCGGTGCTGGCGGCTGGCGGGGCGCGGGCGGTGCTACGCCCCCGCGGCCCAGCGGGAGTGGAGCTGCGGCTCGAACATCCCACCCCCTCGGGGGACGAGGTGACCCTGGTCCTCGCCTTCGACATCCGCTGGGGCCACCGGGTGGAGCTGCGCGCCGGCGCCGGCCTGATGGAGGGATTGCGATCCTGGTACCGCATCCTGGTGGCCACCGAGCGGCCCATGGAGCCCGCCCGGGAAGCGGCCTGGCGCCGCATCGTGGGGGACGATGGCCCCGAGGCACCGCTGCAGCTGGACTTCTCCATCGCCTTCGCCTCCATGATGGAGCGCCTGCTGGGTGGTGGACTGGCCGCCGAGCCCACCAGCCTGCTGCACACCGAGTCGGTGATGGAGCGGCTCGGGCCGCGAGCGGACGGCCCCGTGGAGGTGTACACCCGCGAGCCACGGATGCTGGACACGCCCATTGGACGCCAGGTCCAGCTCAGCGTGGAGCTGCACAGAGGGGGCCGTCCGCAGACCCGCCTGACCCAGACCTTCCTGCTGCGCCAGGTGGAGCGTCCCCTGCCCCCGGGTGTGCCCCTCCCCGAGCCCGTGGTGGAGCCCCAGGGCGTGCCCCTCGAGCGGCCCCGGCCGATCCTGCGCGAGCCCATGGCGGCCCCCGTGGACATGGCCGCCTTCGCCGCTGCCAGCGGCGACCTCAATCCCATCCACCGCGACCCCGCCGTGGCCGCCATGGCGGGCCTGGACGCCCCCATCGTGCACGGCCAGTGGATGGCAGCGGCGGCCTGCGCCCGCCTGGCGGCCACCGGCCGACAGCTGCGCTGGGTCCGGGTGCGCTACCTGGACACGGTCCCCCTGGGTGCACGCCTGGACTGCGTCGCCGATGTGGCGGCACGCATCGAAGGCGACGAGATCGTGCAGCTGCGCCTTAGTGCGGGTGAGCGGCCGGTGCTGTCCCTGAAGGCCCGGATGGCGGCCCCCGCCACCGCGGTGGTCTTCCCCGGTCAGGGCTGCCAGCGCCAGGGCATGGGCATGGACGGCTACGCCCGCTCAGCGGCCGCCCGAGAGGTCTGGGACCGCGCGGAGCGCTTCACCCGCGAGCAGCTGGGCTTCTCCCTGCTCGAGGCCATCCGAGAAAATCCCCGGGAGCTGGACGTGGCCGGCGAGGTGCTGCGGCATCCCCAGGGCGTGCTCAACGCCACCCAGATCACCCAGGTGGCCCTGGCGGTGCTGGCCTGCGCTGATGTCGCCGAGCTGCGGGAGCTGGGCGCCCTACCCGAACCCCGCTTCCTTTGCGGCCACAGCATCGGAGAGTACGCCGCCTTGGCCGCCATGGGCGGGGTGCTGGAGCTGGAGCGGGTGGTGGACCTGGTCTACCACCGCGGTGCCACCATGCAGCGCTTCGTGCCCCGGGACGACGACGGTAGATCCCCCTACGCCATGGGCGTGGTCCTGCCCCACTGCGTGGGCCTGGACGGCCACACCACGCAGGCCCTGGTGCAGCGCGTCGCCCGGCAGACCGGCCGGCCCCTGTTCGTGGTGAACCACAACGTCCGAGACCGCCAGTACGCCGTGGCCGGTCATGTCGAGGCCACCGCTGCCCTCGAGGCCGCCCTGGCCGAGCACGGCACCGGCGCCTGGATCGCCCTGGCGGGGCTGGACGTGCCCTTCCACTCGCCCCTGCTGCGCGAGGGGGTGGACGCCTTCCGCCAGGTACTGGACCGCTGCTTCCCCGAGCAGCTTCCCCTCGAGCGCCTCGAGGGCCGCTACCTGCCCAACCTGGTGGCCCGCCCCTTCGCCCTCGAGCGCGACTTCGTGCAGGCGGTGGTGGACGCCACGGGCACAGAGGCCCTCGACGAGGCCCTCGATGACCCGCGGGCCCACGGCCGCGCGATCCTGGTGGAGCTGCTGGCCTGGCAGTTCGCCTCCCCCGTACGCTGGATCGAGACCCAGGACCTGCTGCTGGAGCACGCAGAGCGCCTGCTCGAGCTCGGCCCAGGACAAGCCCCGGTGTTGGTGGGCATGATGGCCCGCACCCAGGGGGATGACCCAAGCGCCCTGGAGCTGATCCACGGCGAGCAGGACCGCGCCCGCCTGCTGGGAGACGGCCCGGAGGTCAACCAGCACGACCACGAACACGAACACGGCGAATCCGAAGGATTCGCCAAGGTGACCGCAGGTCGGCCGAACACAGAACACGAACAACAACACACCCCGGCCGCGCAGGAGCCCCTCGAGCGTCCCGCCCCGATGGAAGACCGCCCCCCGGGCTTCACCTCCGCGGTGCGCCTAACCCTGGCCCTCGCCACCCGGCGCGACCTCGACGAGATCGAGGGCGGCGCCAGCCTGGACCGGATGCTGGGGGGCAACTCGGCCCGCCGCAACCAGGTGCTGGCCGACCTGGGCAAGGAGCTGGGCGTGAGCGCCGTGGACGGCGCCCACGAGCTGCCCCTGCCCAAGCTGTACGAAGCCCTCGAG
>CAZHIK010001206.1:0-2900 GCA_964532635.1 uncultured Enterobacterales bacterium | reverse complement strand
CAGCAGGTCGAGCCGGGTGACCTCCTCGAGCACGTCAGCGAGGGCCTCGCTCTCGTCGGGGCGGCTGCGGCGCACCAGCTCCGCTGTGCCGCGGATGATCTGCAGCGGGTTGCGGATCTCGTGGGCCAGACCAGCGGTCAGCTCGCCCAGGACGCTCAGGCGCTCCTTGCGCAGCAGCTCGTCCTGCACGGCCTCGAGCTCGGCCCGGGTGGCGGCCACCTGGGCGGCCAGATCCTCGTTGAAGCGCTCCACCCGGTCCACCAACTCCTGCTTCTCGGCCAGGGTGGTGCGCAGATCGGCGGTGGTGTGCTCGATGCGGCGCATCATGGTGGCCAGGGCGCGGGCGAGGGTGTCCAGCTCGTCGCCGGCCAGCTCGTCGGTCTCGTCCTGGAGCCACTCGGTCCGCCCGATGCGGTCGGCCATGACGCCCAGCCGGCGGATGATGAGCCGCTGGGTGATCCAGTTGACCATGGTGGTCACCAGCAGCATCAGGAGCAGCAGGAAGAGGGTGTCGACCACGATGGTGCGTCGCAGCTCGGCCTCCAGCCGCTGCTGGGGCTCGGCGATGTGCACCGCCCGCAGCTCGGCCCGCTCGAAGCTGGGGACGGGCAGGGTGAGGTCCAGCACGGGCAGGCCGTCGTGCTCTGTGAGGTCCCATGAGCGCGGTTCCCGCCCCTCGAGCACCGCCTGGATGCCCGGCTCGAGCCAGGTGGAGCCCACGCGCTCGGGCTGGGTGGCGGCCAGGACGCGGCCGCTGGTGTCCAGCACCAGGATCTCGAGCTGAGGGTGTTGAGCACCGAAGTGCCCCAGAAGCTCGACGGTCTCTGCCAGGGCGGGGTCGTCGTCGGCGCCGATGCCCTGCACCAGCAGATCGGCCATGCTCTCGAGCACCTCGAGCCGATTCTCGAGGATGCTGCGACGCTCCACGATGGTGTCGGCCACCAGGTAGGCCACCATGGGCACAAGGATGACCAGGTTGACCAGGGGGGCGTACTTGTGGCGCAGCGAGGCGCTCTGCAGTCCAGCGCGGAGCTTCACGGGGGGCCTCCGCTTGCTCTCTATTCCGGCGCGTCGTTGCTCTGCTCGCCGATCCAGGCCACGAAGGTGGCCAGGGCTGCGCTGTTGTCGGCGGCGTCCGGGTCGTAGCCGAAGTCCTCGCCGGTGGCCTCGACGAGCATGTCGTAGGCCGAGGACCTGCAGAAGGGGGGCGACTCGGGGTCGGCCAGGAAGTCGTGGAGCAGGTTCAGACCCACGGGGCGGTCGTCCTGGAGCGCCTCGCCGATGACGTCCAGGCAGTCCAGCGGGGTCTCGGCCTCGTCGAAGCGCTCCCGAAGTGTGGCTGGCCGGTCACCGTGGTCGTGGGGATGGGCGCCGTGGGTCACGTCACCGTGAAGGTGCTCGTGCTGGTGTCCCTCGTGGCCGGCCCGCGCGTGTTTGTCGTCGCCGTGGCCGTGGAAGTGGGCGTGGGAGGCCGCGCCCAGGTCGCCGAAGGTCAGCTCTTCCTCGTTGCCGGCCAAGGACGACGCCGCCAGCCACTGCCCGCCGCTGTTGGTCAGGGCTGCGAGGCCCAGCAGCACCACCAGACCGATGCCCACGTGGGCGAAGGCCATACCCTTCCTGGGTGCCTTGACCAGGTAGGTGCCCACGGCCACCAGCACCAGCACGATGCCGTAGAAGGTGACCACGGTGGGGCCCGAGGGCAGGTCCATGGTCCACGAGCCCCAGAGCCCTGCCACTGTGACGATGGTGCCGGTGAGCCAGCCGATGATCAGCTGGTGGCTGACCTTGTCGGTGATGATGAAGGCCATGATGGCTGGCGCCACCAGGAACACGAAGACCAGCAGCACGCCGGCCACCTTGACGGAGAAGGTGATGACGAAGCCGAAGGTCAGGTAGAAGAAGAAGTCCCACATGCGCACGTTCATGCCGGAGGCGTAGGCCTTGTCGGGATCTTTGGAGATGAGCATGAAGGGCTTGCGGAAGAACCAGTGCACGGCACCGATGAAGCTGTAGGCGATGGCGGCGGTGATCACCTCGGACCACTGCACCCACAGCAGGCGCCCGTGCATGATGTTCATCAGGTGCTCAACACCCTTGGTCTTCTCGATTACCAGCACGGCTACGGCGGCGGTG
Organism: uncultured Enterobacterales bacterium; assembly: GCA_964532635.1. Lineage (GTDB taxonomy): Bacteria > Myxococcota_A > UBA796 > UBA796 > JAFGLY01 > CALDOK01. The sequence goes on along the minus strand of CAZHIK010001206.1, from coordinate 767 downwards.
ATGGCGTAGACCAGGCCGATGACGGCCTCCTGCGGCACGCGATCGTCCTTCAGCCGGGACAGGGCGAAGACCGCCGCCCCAAGAAAGGTGAAGCCCATGGAGATCACGAAGCTGGCGGTGGACTCGGTGTTGTGGATCCCGAACAGGATGCCCACGGTGGTGCCCAGGGCCGCGATCTGCGCCAGGGACAGGTCGACGAAGATGACCCGACGCTCGAGCACGTGGATGCCCAGGTAGGAGTGGATGCCCACCAGGATCAGGCACTCCACGAAGGGGGCCGCCATGATGTCCCAGAAGCCGTGCATGATGTCCTCGAGGCAGAGGGAGGAGAGGAGCGCGCGGACGGCTAGAGCTGGCCGGCCTGCTCGTAGGCGGCGAGCAAGGAGCTGATCCAGATGTCGAACTGGTCGAAGAAGGTGTTCATGTCGTCCTGGCCGTAGCAGGCCAGGGCCATGACCACGGGCACGGCGCCGGTCTTGTCAGCCACCACCTTGACCTTGGCCACGTCGAAGTAGTTGGCGGCCATCAGCACGCCGATGTTCTGCTCCTGCATGGTGTTGACCACGTTGGTGATGTGACCGGGGGAGGGGGGGATGCCCGGCTTGGGCTCCATGTACTCCACCACCTGCAGGCCGAAGAGGTTCATGAAGTAGCCCCAGTTCTTGTGGAAGGTGACCAGCTTCTTGCCGCGCAGGGGCTCGGCCTGCTTCATCCAGCCGCCCAGGGAGTCGTACAGGGAGGCGCCCTTGTACTGCTGGGACTGCAGG
>CAZHIK010001205.1:0-2905 GCA_964532635.1 uncultured Enterobacterales bacterium | reverse complement strand
AGCTTGCTCTGGCCGTAGGCGACCCAGGGGCGGTAGCGCAGCTCGCTCTGCAGGTCCTCGAAGTCGATCCGGCCCAGCTTGTGGGCCATGGAGCTGACGTTGACCACCCGCGGCGCCTCGGCTGCCTCGAGCAGAGGCATGAGCAGCCCGGTCAGGGCGAAGTGGCCCAGGTGGTTGGTGCCGAGCTGGGTCTCGAAGCCGTCGGCGGTCAGCCCCTTGGGGGGGACCATCACGCCCGCGTTGTTGATGAGCAGGTCGATGTGGTCGTAGCGCTCGGCCACCGCAGCAGCGAAGGTGCGCACCGAGTCCAGGCTGCCCAGGTCCAGGGACATGAGCACGGCCTTGGCCTCGGGCTGCTCCGCGAGGATGGCGTCCAGCGCCACTTGCCCCTTCGCTGGGTTGCGGCAGGCAAGCACGGTGGTGGCCCCGCGGGCGGCCAGGGCCTTTGCGGTCTCGAAGCCGATGCCGCTGTTGGCGCCGGTGACGATGGCGGTCTTGTCGCTCTGATCGGGAATGTCCGTGAAGCTCCAGCTCATGGTTCACCTCTTGGAAAGGATTTAGGTGACTGATGTTCACTTAACTACGCGCGGCTGTGGTGGGAGTCAACAACTTTTTCGTGTTTGACGCTACTGCTGATTGGTGAATAGGATTCATTTGTCACCAGGGAGGCCCGGTATGTCGGACAAGTGCTCGTTCCTGCGCGCCCGTCGCCCCGAGCAGAAGGCGCAGCGCCGCACGGCTCTGCTCCTGGCCGCCGGCGAGCTGGTGGACGAGCTGGGCCCCATGGATGTGAGCGTGGCCGCCATCGCCAAGCGGGTGAGGCTGTCCAAGGGCAACCTGTACCGCTACTTCCCCAGCCGCGAAGCCATCCTGCTCGAGCTGCTGCACGAAGGCTGGGTGGAGTGGGTGGGCGCGCTCGAGCGCGAGCTGGCACCCCTGGCGGGCAGTGACGATCCGGCCGCGGTGGCCGAGGTGCTCGCCAGGACCGCGGCGGAGCGGCCCCGCACCTGCGGGCTGGTGGCGGTGATGACCACGGTGCTCGAGCAGAACGTGACGGCGGATGTGGTGCTGGACTTCAAGCTCAGGAGCGTCGGCCTGTTCATCCGCCTGGGCAACGCCCTGTTCGTCGCGCTGCCGGGCCTCGGCGTCGAAGGCGCCCGCGGCTTCCTGACCTCGTTCATGGCCCTGCTGGCGGGTCTGTGGCCCATGACGAATCCTCCCCCCGTGGTCGCCGAGGTCCTCGAACGGCCGGAACTGCAGGGTTTCCAGCACGACTTCGAGGCCAGCCTCCAGCAGAGCACGCGGGCCTTGCTGGTTGGGCTGATGACCGAGGGCTCTTTCGGCTAGGCGCTCCCTGGCGCTGCGGTGTTAGCGGTTCTCTCCCCTTGGAGGTCCCATGCCCCGTTCGCTGCTTCCGGTCTGTCTACTGCTCCCCCTGCTCGCCTGTGGCGATCCCGCCGACAAGGAGACCGGTGACACCGGCGACACCTCGGTGTCCCGCGACGGCGACTACAGCGGCACCATGGCCCTCTCCATGAGCGGCGGAGGCGGCGAGGGCGACTGCGAGGCCGAGCTGACTCTCGGGGTGCTCGAGGGCGGCGAGCCTGGGGTCAGCGGCGGCACCTGCTGCGCGGTCGAGGGGCTGAGCGAGCACGGAGACGTGGACATCTGCCTGCAGTTCGCGGGCACCATCGACGCCGACGACGCCATCACCGGCTTCCTGATCGCCGCCGAGGAGGGTGACGACTCCGAGCCCAACGGGGACTGGGAGGGCTCGTTCTCCGAGGACGGCGCGCTGCTGGGTACCGGCGAGGGTGGGATGCCCCACGAGATGGGCTCCACCAGCTTCACGTTGGACTACACGGTTTCTTTCGAGCTGCAGCGCGAGTAGCGTCATGACCGATCGCAGCTCCCGCGAGACCCTGGCCGCCCTGGCGGAGTCCGAGCGGGCCTTGTCCACCCTCCTGACCAACCTGCCGGGGGTGGCCTACCGCTGCCTGAACCAGCCTGGCTGGCCCATGGAGTTCTTGAGCCAGGGCTGCCTCGAGCTCACCGGCTACACTCCCGAGGCCTTGATGGTCGGGGGCGAGCTGGACTTCGGAGAGCTGATCCACCCCGACGACCGAGCCCGCATCTGGGATGAGGTCCAGGCGGCCATCGACCGCGGCGAGCCCTTCACCCTCGAGTACCGCATCCACACCGTCGACGGGCGGGAACGCGTGGTCTGGGAGCGCGGCCGCGCGGTGTACGACGAGGCCGGGCGGCTGGTGTCCCTCGAGGGCTTCATCCAGGACATCACGGCACGGGTGGAGCTCGAGGCGCGGGTGCTCGAAGCGCAGAAGCTCGAGGCCGTGGGGCAGTTGGCCGGGGGTGTGGTCCACGACATCAACAACATGTTGATGGTGATCCGGGCGTTCCTGGAGCGAGGCTCGGCCGCCCAGGCTGCCGTCGCCTCGGAGCACCCGCCGAGCCCGGCCGTGCGCGCGGTGGAGCGGGGAGCCGCCCTGACCCGCCAGCTGCTGGCCATCGCTCGGCAGCAGCCCCACCAGCTCGAGGTGCTGGAGCTGGGCCTGGTGCTCGAGGACTTCGTGGCGCTCAACGGCCCCCTGCTGGGCAAGCAGCTCCAGCTGGTTCTCCGGCGTTCACCGGAGCCGGTGTGGGTCCACGTCGACCGGGCTCAGCTTGATCAGGTGCTGATGAACCTGTGCATCAACGCCCGCGATGCCATGCCCGATGGCGGGCAGGTGGAGCTCGAGTGCCGAGCTGATCTCGACGCCACCGAGGCCGTCATCGAGGTCCGGGACACGGGCACGGGCGTCGATCCCGCCATCCAGGATCGGATCTTCGAGCCGTACTTCAGCACCAAGCCCTCCGATCGGGGCACCGGCCTGGGCCTGTTCACGGC
>CAZHIK010001204.1:0-2911 GCA_964532635.1 uncultured Enterobacterales bacterium | reverse complement strand
GGTTTTGCCGACGCTGTGGTGGGTGCCTACTACACCAACAACGGCGCGGGCACCGCGTATGTGAGCTACGGCCCTGTGACCGCTGATGTGGACCTGATCAACGACGCCGACGCCGTGCTCGAGGGGCCGAGTTCACAGTACTTCACCGGCCGCGTGATGCGCGCCGGGCAGGACTTCGATGGTGATGGGATCGGTGACATCCTGGCCCCAGCGCCCTACGCCAGCGTGACGACCCGCTGCAATGGCACCGTCTTCGTGGTGTACGGCCCGGTCTCTGGCACCTGGAGCCTCTCGGCGGCGGACGGAGAGCTGGTGGGCGAGGGAGCCGAGTCCTACGCGGGCTCCGCTATCGGCATGGGCGACGTCAACGGTGACGGGCTCAGCGATGCGTTGGTGGGCGCCTATGTGAACACCGTCAGCGCCGTGGGCGAAGGCGCCGCCTATGTGGTCTACGGCCCGGCTTCGGGCACCTGGGATCTAGCGAGTGCGGACGTCGTGGTGAGGGGCGACTACCGGGGCCACTCCATGGGTGCCGGTGTCGCCGCGGGACACGTCAACATCGACGGCAACGCTGAGCTGTTGGTGGGGGCCTCGGACTACGGCGCCATCGGCTCCGGCACGGGCTCGGCCTATCTGTTCTACGGTCCCCTCAGCGGCACCTACGCCAGCACCGACGCCGAGGCCTGGGCGGTGGGCGAGGCCGCGGGCGACCTGGCAGGACAAGGTGTGGCCATCGGGGATCTGGATGGCGACGGCTGGGGTGAGCTGATCGTCGGTGCGCCCGGCCAGACCACCGGCGGCACCCTGGCCGGCGCGGCCTACGTGCTGTTCCCGGGCACCTGAGGGCCCTCGACGACCACCCGGGCTTCCCGCGCCCCACGTCCAGATCGAATAGGCCCAGGTCCCCTTCCACGGCCCGCCCGGGTTGGTCTACGCCCTCGAGGCGCTCCGGCCCACTGCTGCCGCCTGTTGAACATCGCAAAGGGTGCTCGACCTGTTCGGGGCCCTACCCACCACCGAGCTTCCGGGGGGGGGGGCATCTTCGATTGTTCACCAACATCGACGGTCGAGATGGCCACGCGCCTGCGCGCGGCGCTGGAGCCCGGGCGCCCAGCGCGGGACCGCGGTGGCGCGGGGGCCGACAGCGAGACCGAGCCGGTCCGCGTGGGGGACAGGCAACGTGGACGGGCCGTGGGGTGCACGGGCGGGTGCCCGCGTGTACAGAGACGTGCTCGTACAGTGATCTACTCCAGCTGCCCCCGCACGATATCCCCGCGCTGCTCCAGGAAGCGCCGAAGGTCTGTGACCGCGTCGTTCATCTCGGCCTGGGTGTAGGGCCGCCGGTTGTCCTGCATGGCGGCGTCGCCGATCTGCTCGAGGATGGTGTCGAGCTGGTCTTGGAGCCGCAGGCTGTCCCAGGCGGCCAGCGCACCCTCCACCCGACTCTCGTAGTCGTGGGCGCAGGACGCAAGCTCTTTGCAGCGCTGGAAGACCAAGCCGTTGTCACGCTGGGAGCTCGAGCCATCGATGGCGTAGGTCAGATCCGTGAAGCGCCCGTCCCGCATCCCGAAGGACTGGTCGATGCCCCAGGGCAGCAGGATGAAACGATCTCGCTCGAGCTCGTGGTAGGCCTTGTAGTTGTTGCGCCCGCCGAAGTAGCCGTCCCAGTCCGCGATCACGGCTTGCACCGCGCCAACACCCAGGAACGCGTCCAGGTCGAGCACTGCCTCGGCCCGGTCGAGGAACTGCTCGCTGGGCACGTTGACCGCTGCGATCACCGCCTCGAGATCGGAGCGATCCGCTTGGTCCTGGTTGGTCTCGAGCTCGAAGTAGTGCTCCATCTCCGGCAGGAAGTCCACGCAGTACACGTCGTTGCTGGTGTCGTACAGGTTGCCAGGGGCGGGGGCGTACCGTGCCTCCACGAACTCGTCGTCCAGGGTCTGCACGTTGGCGTACAGGCCGTAGTAGTCACCGTTGAGGTAGACTTTGGCGTGGTTGCACAGGGGCGCGGGGGACCCCGCAGCAGCGAACACCAGGTAGCCCAGGCGCTCCCGGACCATGCTGGCGTCCTGGATCATGTTGTTCAGTGTGAGCCGTCGCAGCCCGTGCAGCCGTTGGCCCGGCACGTATTCGTCGAGCTTGATCTTGAACGAGGGCTTGCCCGAGATGGGCTGGTAGGAGGCACGGCCTTTGAGGCGCACTCCCACGTCCTGGTAGTCCAAGGGTTGGTCCTGCCCGCAGCCGGTCCAGCGGATCTCACCCACCTGGTACTCGAAGGGCTGGCGGCTCAGTTCGGTGATGGCGTCTTGGGAGAGGGTGATTTCGATGCTGGGTAGGCAGTCGGCTGCGAAGACCTGCTCGATCTCGCCGTCGTCCGGGGCACCCCAGCCCTCGATCCATTCGGTGTCTGGAACGGAGCTGGTGTCGCCCCTGGGTCCGCTGTCGTCGGGTGGGAGACCCTCGGGTGGGGCGGTTTCGTCGGGTGCCAGGGTGGGGCGCACGCACGCTTGGCCCAGTACCAGGGCCAGGATCGGGAGCGTTCGCGACATTGGGGAGCCTCGTGGAGTGGAGCCGGTGCTTTGATCTCAGTGTGTCGAACGGTCCTATGGCTGATCGACAAGATCAGCCTTCGCGGAGCCTGATACAGCACATGCGACAATGTCCATTCATCGCTGCAGCGAGTGGAGTTGATCCGGCTATGGAAAGCTCCGCATAGCCGGATTAGCTCCAGTGGCATCCCCAAAGCGCACGAACTGCCGCCCTCGCGGATAGCGTTTCGTCGGCGCCTCTCCCTGGCACACCTGTGCTTCAGGTTCGGGGTCCCCGAAGATGTCCCCGAGGATCTCGCTGCGCCCCTCCAGATCCCGGTGTGTGTCGATCTCGGTGGTTCCCCACGCACCTGGCAACCCGA
>CAZHIK010001203.1:2615-2912 GCA_964532635.1 uncultured Enterobacterales bacterium | reverse complement strand
GCTGGCGGGTCACGCAGTATCCGTACGACTACAATCCCAAAGCCCGGGAGGGGTTCTACTACAGCTCCGACGGTCGCTTCGGACGCGGCCGCCGCTTCGAGACCACCCCCGCCCTGGACCGCCAGGAGACCACCGACAGCGAGGGCCACCGCGCCCTGGTCCTCGATCCCACCGTCGAGCCCCCCCCCCCCCCCCCCCCCCACCTGGGTGGAGCCCCCCGCCCCCGCGGCGACGACCCCACCCTCCCCCCCCCCCCCCCCGGGGGGGGCCCGCCCCCCCTCCTGCTTGGGCCGCCGG
>CAZHIK010001203.1:0-2605 GCA_964532635.1 uncultured Enterobacterales bacterium | reverse complement strand
CTACGTGGTCGAAGCCACCGTCACCGGCGACGACGACCAGACCGTCACCGCCACCACCCGAGTGGTGGCCCTGCCCGCCTTCGTGCTGGGCCTGCAGGTCCCTCGCTACCTCGAGCGCGGCAGCGCCATCCCCGTCGGCATGATCGCGGTGGACCCCAGCGGCGATCTGCTGGCCGGTCAGGAAGTCACCGTGCGCCTGCTGCACCGCCAGTGGCACTCTCGGCTGCAGGCCGGGGACTTCAGCGACGGCGCGGCACGCTACGTCACCGACGTGGTGGACGAGCCGGTCTCCGAGCAGGTCGTGAAGAGCGCCGCCGACGTCCAGCGCCTGCAGCTCCCCGTGGAGCGGGCCGGCGTGTACGTGGTGGAGATCGAGGCCCACGACCGCCTGGGTCGGGCCCAGGTGGTGAGCGTGGACCTATACGTGGGCGGCGACGAGCCGGTGGCGTGGGCCAAGCAGGCCACCCAGACCTTCGAGCTCACCCCCGACAAGGACGAGTACGAGCCAGGTGACCGCGCCAGCATCGTCTTCCAGTCGCCCTACCAGCGCGGCCGGGCCCTGGTGATCGTCGAGGCCCCCGACGGCAACGAGTACACCTGGCTCGACGTGCGGGGCGGCACCGCCACCTTCACCTTGCCCATCGAGTCCACCTGGACCCCGCGGGTGCCGGTGCACGCCGTGCTGATGCGCGGCCGCATCGACGACGGCCGCAGCCCCGGCAGCATCACCGATCTCGACCTGGGCAAGCCCGCCACTGTGGCCGCCACGGCATGGCTCCAGGTGGAGCCCGTGGGCAACCAGGTCGAGGTGGAGCTGGACTACCCCACCAAGGCCCGCCCCGGTCAGGTGGTGGACGTCACCGTCGAGCTCGCGCGCCCCGACGGCCGCCCCACCTCCGGCGAGGTGACCCTGTGGCTGGTGGACAAGGCCGTGCTGGCCCTGGGCCGCGAGCAGCGCCTCGATCCCCTGCCCGACTTCATCACCCCCGTGTACTCCCGGCTGGGTGTGCTCGACACCCGCAACCTGGTGCTCGGGCGCCTGCCCCTGGCGGAGATGCCCGGCGGCGACGGCGGCGACGAGGAGATGGGCGACGGCCCCCTGGACAAGGCCACGGTGCGCCGCAACTTCCAGCCGGTGCCCTACTACGAGCCCGCCCTGCGGGTGCCCGCCAGCGGCGTGCTCACCGTCAAGGTGCAGCTGCCCGACAACCTCACCAACTTCGAGATCCGGGCCAAGGCCGCCGCCGGACCCGATCGCTTCGGCTACGGCAAGGGCCGCATCGCCGTGCGCCTGCCGGTCATCGTCCAGCCCGACCTGCCCCGCTTCGTGCGCCCCGGCGACCGCTTCCGCGCCTCCGCCATCGGGCGCGTGGTCGAGGGCGAGGGCGGCGCCGGCCGTGCGGAGATCCAGGTCGAGGGCCTGAGCCTCCAGGGCGCGGCCCGCCAGGACGTCAGCCTGGACGCCACCACCGCCACCAGCGTGGGCTTCCCCGTCACCGTGGACACCCCCGGCTACGACGCCCACGGCCTGCCCACCCGCGACGCCGTCACCCTCACCGTGGGCATAGAGCGCAGCGCCGACGGCGCCGCCGATGCCTTCCAGGTGAGCCTGCCGGTCAAGCCCGACCGCTATCCCGTGGCCGAGCGGCAGCTGGCCGAGCTGGCCGAGGGCGAGAGCCTGGACCTGCCAGCCCTGGCCGCCCAGCCCCGCGCTGGCACCCTGCGCCGCAGCGTGCTGGCCTCCAGCGAGGCGGGCCTGGTCCACGTGGCCTCCGCCATGGACTTCCTGCTGCAGTACCCCTACGGCTGTACCGAGCAGCGCATCTCCAAGGCCCGCAGCTACCTGGCCCTGGGTGAGCTGGGTCGCCTGATCCACCTCGACAACACCCCCGAAGAGGTGGACCAGGCCGTGGCCGCCACCATCGGCTGGATCGGCGACGCCGTGGACCCCAACGGGCTGGTGGGCTTCTGGCCCGGCTCGAGCGGGAACACCTGGCTCACCGCCTGGACCGTGCTGTTCCTGGTGGACGCCAAGGAAGCCGGCTACCCCGTGGACGACGCGCTGCTGGCCCAGCTGGTGCGCAGCCTGCGCCAGTCCCTGCGCTCGGACTACCCGTACCACGTGGACGGCGAGGCCTGGGAGGAGCGCGCCTGGGCGCTGTCCGCCCTGGCCGCCGCCGGGGAGTTCGACCGGGCCTACTTCGCGGAGCTGGGTCGCAAGTCCAGCTACATGGACGCCGAGGGCAGCGCCCAGGTGCTGCTGGCCGGTGCCCGTGCAGGCCAGCAGGACTCCCCTGTCAGCAAGCAGTTGGTGGACAAGGTCGCCGAGGCCATGATCGTGCGCCTGCACCAAGGCAACGAGATCTACGGCGGGCTGCAGGCCCAGCGCCGCAGCCGCAGCGGGCTCATCCTCCCCGGCGAGACCCGCACCCTGGCCTCCATGGCCCGGGCCCTGGCCCGGGTGGCCCCCGACCACCCCCGCCTGCCGCTGCTGTACGACGCCATCGTCACCCTGGGCCGCACCGACGGCTGGGGCAGCACCAACGCCAACGCCGCGGCCATGCTGGCCATCAACGAGCGGCTGAAGCAGCCCCGCAAGGGCGCC
>CAZHIK010001202.1:0-2919 GCA_964532635.1 uncultured Enterobacterales bacterium | reverse complement strand
GCGGCGCGCCCCGGCTGGGACACGAGGGGGTCGTAGATGCCCCAGAGTACGATCTCGGGTGGCACGCCGTGGTTGAAGCGTGATCGGTCGCCCAGCAGCCACTCGGGGACCTGGTAGATGTCGAGCTGGGGCAGGGTCCGACACTCGTCCAGGGGGAGCCCCCGCCGTGTGGCCTCGTCTGCGACCAGCGCGTTGACGCGTGGCAGCACGCGCTCGAGGCGCTGTCGGTCCAGGATGGAGGCGTGCTGGCGCGCGATGGTCCCGTGGACCGAGGGCAGCCTGGGATCGTCGGCGTCGCGGTACATCTCCATGAGGCTGAACTCGTACCCACGCACGACGCTGTAGTCGTCCACCGTGATGGCGAGCGCGGCCTGGGCGGCCAGGGTGAGCGCGGCCCCGATCGAGATCGCGGTTCGCCTCAGCATGGCCACACCGCCACGTGGACCGGCTCGTCGTCCAGCAGCAGGGCCGATCCGAAGACGCGCTCGCCCGCGAAGCGCAGATCCTCCAGGGGGCCGTCGCGGTGTTCCCGCCACCAGCGGGCCGCGGCGAGGTGTTCGCGGAGCGTGTCCAGGGCGCGGTCCTGCTCGAGGGGCAGGAGCAGCCGGGGGCGTCGACGTCGCGACTCTGGCCGGATGGCGTGCCCGCGGGCGATCACCTGCCAGCCCTGGCTCCACGCGTCCGGGCGGCCCAGGCGCTCCAGCCCCAGCAGCTCGCGGCCCTGCAGGTAGATGGCGCCGACCTGGTCGTCGTAGGGCGCCAGCACCCGCGCGATCTGGACCCCGCGGAGCAGGTCGTCCAGCGCGGGCCCGATGGAGGAGGTGGGGGAGTGGCTCTGCGTGGTCTCGATGAAACGATCCACCTCGCGCCAGGTGGCGAGCTGGTCGCTGTCCGATCCCCGGCCGCGGGCCTCGTTCCGCAGGACCCGCCGGGCCAGGCGGGCCCGCAGGCGCGACGGCAGGGTGCGCCCGGACGAGCGCATCGCCTGGGTCTCCCGGCGCCAGCGCCCCTTCTCAACGCACGAGACGGGCACCTCGACGCGCGCACCAGGCGGGAGCAGCAGGCTGCGGTTGACGACCCGGTCCTGCTTCGCGCCGCGCAGCTCCTCGCCCTGCAGGAGCAGCAGCGGCAGCTCCCCGCGGTTCTCGACCCGCAGCCGCCCCACCACGCCGTCTTCGTCCACCTCCGTCACGCGCGCGCTCCCCTCGTCCAGCGCGCGGTGCAGCAAGGTCAGCCTCGGTCCGCGCGGGCGGCCCAGCAGGGGGAGCTCGGCGAGCTGGCCCGTCAGCCGGACGGGGCCGCTCGAGACGTCGTTCAGGATGGTGGTGGGGGTGGTCTCCATGGGTCCTCCTGGTTGGGTGGTGACCAGAAAGGGACATCGCCGGCCGCGCAATCTGACAGCCACGCTGGCGCAGCACCTGGTCGCGCTGCGCGCGGGCGCGGCGGAGGTGCTGGTCAATCCAGTTGACGCCTCGACGTCGCGCCGCTGGTGCCCAGTCCTCCAGCGCGCTGACTTCGCCGCGGGCCCGCAGGATCCAGGCCAGCTCCGCCCGCAGCGTCCCCGTGCGCCGCGCGTGTGGGTTGCGGGCGCGCCAGCTCACGGCGCGGGCGGTCCAGCCCTTCAGGAGGGGCACCAGCGCGATCGGGCGCCCACCCAGCCGCGCCCCCGCGCGCGGGTCCAGGCCGAGGACATCCGTGGCGACGAGCCCTCCGGGCGCCTCCACCAGGATCAGGATCAGCCGCCGCGTCGGCTCGAGGCCGAGCTCCCGGATGCGGAGCGCCTCGACCTGGTGGCGAGCCACGATCTCTCCAAGTGTGGCCGCCTCTGTCGCTCGGCCTGGCGCTGGCTCCAGCGCGGTCGCCCGCGCCAGCGCGCGCGCTCTCGCCTCCCGCCGCAGGGCGCGGCGCCAGCCTGCCCTCACCAGGGCGTCCACCAGCCGCCAGACTCGATCGCGCGCGGCCCCCTCCGGCCGCGCCAGGCGCCCGCTCCCGACGTGCTCGATCATGGCCCGCAGCGTGTCCTGGTGCAGGTCGTCCCGCAGGCGGTGGGGGACCCTGCGGCGCGAGAGTGCGTGCTTGACCATGCCCTCGATGGGCTCGAGCGCGATCGCCCACCACCGGGTCAGTGCTCGCTGGGAGGCTGTAGAGCGGCTGGCGCGCGGCCGCAGCAGGGCCATGTGTCGCGGTGAGAACGCGAGCATGGGGATCCTCCTCGCCGCGTGGGCGGGGCAGGGGTGGTCGTCAGGTGAGCCCGTCAGCCCGACGCCCCACGCTGGGGCCGACGGACAGCGGGACGGCGCGTCAGGCGGCCATGGAGAGGGGCGTCCGCAGCGCTGTGCCGGCGCGGAGCAGCGTCAGGTGTGGCACCAGATCCCACATGGTGGCGGGCACCCACTCGCGCTCGGCCATGGCCTCCACGGCCACGCGGATCTTGCGATTGGCGGCGGACAGCAGCCCGGGCCTGAGCGGCAGGGCGCGCTGGATGGGGCCCACCTGATCCTCGAGCGGGATCAGCTCGAAGACCAGGAACGTGCGCCAGCGATCGCCGTCGTGGGCCTCGATGATCGAGCAGGGATCGATGCAGTCGGTGGAACCGGTGTGCATCCAGGGCAGGTAGCCGTGGCCCTCTTGGCACCAGAGGGTGTGCTCGCGATGTTCCTCGAGCTCTTGGTCCGTGGCGAACCAATCCGACCTGCTGAGCTCCCGCGCGAGCCTCGCGAGCTCCCCTCGCTCCCCGTCGTCGCTCGTGCACGCGAGGATCAAGACGTCGCCAGTGAGGCGGCTCATGAGCCGGTCTTCGGTGTGGAGGGGGAGGTCGAGGATGGCTGGCTGGCTCAAGGGCGGCTCCTGTCGGGCGAATCGCCCATAATACATTGTGAAAAAGTATTTTCGTTTAGGAGGTGAACAGCGGTGGGAGGG
>CAZHIK010001201.1:0-2919 GCA_964532635.1 uncultured Enterobacterales bacterium | reverse complement strand
GATGCATCAGGATGGCCTGGCGCATGATCATGCCGTTGTAGACTTGCTCGAAGTAGCCGGCATGGGGTGTGTCATCGACGTCGGACGAAATCTCGTTGACCCGCGGCAGCGGGTGCAGGACCTTCATGTGGGGACGCACGCCCTGGAGCATGGAGGCGTCCAGCTCGAAGACGTTCTTGACCTTCTCGTACTCCACGACGTCGGCGAAGCGCTCCTTCTGGATGCGGGTGACGTAGAGCACATCGCAGTTGCGAACCGCCGCCTGCAGATCGTCGGTCTCCACGAAGCTCTGGCGCTTGCCGTCCTCGTCGTACTTCAGGTACTCGGGCACACGCAGGGACTCGGGGCTGCAGAGCAGGAACTCGTTGCCCTCGAACATCATCAGGGTCTTGAGCAGGGAGTAGACGGTGCGGGAGTAGCGCAGATCGCCCGCCAGGCAGATCTTCAGGTCGTGCACCCGACCGAAGAACTTCTGGATGGTGTACATGTCCAGCAAGGTCTGGGTGGGGTGCTGGTTGGTGCCGTCCCCGGCGTTGAGCACGGGCAGGCGCGAGGTCTGGGCGGCCAGACGGGCCGTGCCTTCCTTGGCGTGGCGCACGACCAGGATGTCCGAATACTGCTCCACCGTGCGGATGGTGTCCCGGAAGCTCTCGCCCTTCTTGACCGAAGTGGTCGAGACGTCCGAGAACCCCATCACATCGCCGCCCAGGCGCCGCATCGCCGCCTCGAAGGACAGCTTGGTGCGGGTGGAGGGCTCGAAGAACATCTCGAGCAGGATGTAGCCCCGCAGGATGTCGAGCTTCTCCATTCGCGGCACGTGCTCGATGGACGCCGCTTGGGCCAGGTAGCGCTCGATGTCGGGGCGCCCGAGGTCGTTGATGGAGATGAGGTCGCGCTTCATCCGATGGCCCCAAGCAGGGCCTGCTGCTCTGAGACCCAGGCGGCGGGATCGTCGGCCCCAAGCAAGGCCCGACCCACGATGACGTGGTGGTGCTGGAAGAACGAGAACTGCGCCGGGTCGCCGCCCTGCTTGCCGTAGCCCGGGCTGTAGACCTCCATGTCGGGGGTGACCCCGGCCGCTTCGGCCGCGGCGCGGGCGATGTCGGGCTTGGTGAGGGGCATGACGAAGGCCCGTACGCCAGCCTCGCGGGCGATGCCGTACATGCGCTCCGGCGCCGCATCGAGCAGGAAGCCGCCCTCCCGATCCAGGTAGCCGGGGTGGGTCATGGCGCCGCCCACGATGACCTTTCGACCGCGCTCGTGCAGAGCGTCGATCCAGGCGCGCAGGGTGACGGGGCCGGCCTGCGGGAAGAGGATCACCTCGTCGATGCCGGCATCCGCCATCACGCTGGCGAAGAGCTTGCCCGTAGCCGGGATGTCGGTGGCCGCCTTCTGGTGGTCGTAGATCACCGGCTTGTCGCTGTGCTTGCGGATCAGATCCACAGCGCGCGGAAGGCCGTAGGTGAGGCCCACGGAGAAGCCCAGCTTGTAGCCGTGCACGAAGGGATGGTCGGCCAGGGCGGCCACCACGCGCTCCATGCGATCCAGGTCCAGGACGTCCAGGGCCGGGACGATGCTCCAGCGCTTGCTCATGCTCCCTCCTCGTAGAAGCGGAGGACCGCTCCGAAGTGGTCCGGGTCGTTGCGGGCCAGCCAGTCCACAAGGAAGGGCAGGTCCACGATGCTGGCCATGGGGGGCAGCGCGGGATCCAGGGCCACACCGCGGGGCCGACGGTCCACGACCACCAGGATGCCGATGGGATCGACGCCGAAGTCTGCCCTCAGGCGCTTGACGGCCTCCACCTTGGTGCCGCCGGAGCTGTACACGTCGTCGATGACCACCACACGATCACCGTCGGTGGGCTTGCGGCCGATGTAGTTGCCGCCCTCGCCGTGGGCCTTCTTCTCCTTGCGGTCGTAGAGGAAGGGCAGGTCCTTCCGCAGCTCGATGCTGGCGGCAGTCGCGATGGCGGACGCCATGACGATGCCCTTGTAGGCCGGGCCGAACAGGTGGTTGCACAAGGGGAAGTGCCGAACGAGCGCCTGGGCCATGATGGCGCCGAGCCCCGCCAGCTGATCGCCGGTGGCGACGTCGCCCAGGTTGACGAAGAAGGGAGACTTGGCCCCGGACTTGAGGGTGAAGTCCCCGAAGCGCAGGGCGCCTGCATCGACCAGCAGGCGGACGAGATCGTCCTGGTAGCTCATGGGGTGGTTACCTCCTGGGCCCCGCAGGCCCCGGTGAAGCGTCCTTGGTGGTAGGAGAGGGTGCCATTGACGAGGGTGGCCCGCACCCGCCAGGCCATGGGGACTGTGGCGAAGGGCGCCAGGCCGGCCTTGGTGAACACCGGCGGCCAGGGCTCGCCAGGGGCGTGCTGCACGAGCGCCAGGTCGGCAGCGTTGCCGTCCACGATGCCGTCGCGGTGAGGGATGCCGTAGCAGCGAGCCGCCGCACCACAGGCGATGCGGCTCAGCTGGCTGTCGGGCACCCAGCCCTGATCCCGGGCGTGCAGCAGCAGCGGCCAGAGCCACTCGATGCCCGCGATGCCCGAGGGTGGGGTGTCAGGGCGCGCGTTCTCCGCGGGCGCATGGGGCGCGTGGTCGGTGGCAAGGAAGTCGATGGTGCCGGTCGCGAGCGCCCGGCGCAGGGCCTCGCGATCCTCGCTGCCGCGGATGGGCGGGTTGCACTTGAGCTCGCCGCCGCGCTCGATCTGATCCCGGCTCGTGTAGAGCAGGTAGTGGGGGCAGGTCTCACCCACGACGTCGAAGCCGTCGGCCTTCATGCGCTCGAGCCAGGACACCTCCTCGCGCGTGGCGGCGTGGAGGATGATCACCCGGGGGCGCTCGGAGGGCTCGAGGGCCCCCAAGGCGGCCTCGATCTTGTCGAGCGCCCCGGTGATGGAGCCCCGAGGCCGATGGACAT